>NZ_JPES01000111.1:0-29825 GCF_000730175.1 Haloferax sp. ATB1
GCTGTATTCTATTTTTTAGCGTTATAGGTGTGGGTACTGCGAGGTGCTTTTCGACCACATCTTGGTCTTCTAGAGTCTCAAGGAAATTTCGCCACTTTTTTAGCGTTATAGGTGTGGGTACTGCGAGGTGCTTTTCGACCACATCTTGGTCTTCTAGAGTCTCAAGGAAATTTCGCCACGCAGTCGGTGCGACCTCACTTCGTGAGTTTTCTGGGGTGAGATCATTTAGGCTCGAGTGGTCGTCTTCGTCGAGTTTGCTGAGGAACTCATAGAAGTCTAGCAATAGCGGAACTGCGTATTCATTATCCTCACGAACAACATCGTGTGCCAGTTGCTTGATTTCGCCATTAGCAGGCAAGTCAACAGTTTCCATGGTGGTTCATGTCACTACAGACACTAAAATTTTCCAACTAGCCTCACCTTTCAGAATAAGGATTCATATACGATATCATGGAGGCTTCAAGCATTATCTCTCCCATATCGAAGCTTCATCTGTCTATGGAAGTCCTTAGTGTACTTCTCCCACGCAATTCTACCAACATCTACGGGGTCTACATCACCGTCATGTGGTAACTCTTCTCCAACTACCCATCCTTGTTGATAATATTGCATGATGACAGTCGAATTTTCTGTCGAAACTATCAAAACATCTGTGATATTTGTGGGTATTTCATCAACCACATCTTCTTGTCGGGGGAATGTTGCACCAGCAAATGGAAATTTTTCATCCAATTTCTCAACATCTTTTTTGGTAAGTGGCCTTTTTGGAATACTCTCAATTATTGGCTCTGTTTTTTGGTAAGTGGCCTTTTTGGAATACTCTCAATTATTGGCTCTGTAGTTTCGTTAGACGGAGACGCCGCGACTGCGTTATTGCCGTAGAAAGCGAAGAGACAGAATGGTTTGATATCGGAATTCCGTCTCCTCACGCGTGTTACGGCTGCGAAGGCTAAATCAGTTGTCGCTAATCCGGACGAACCCGCCGACCCCGAAGGGGGTGGCGGGTTCGCCGAGTGGGCGATGCTCACCCTGCATGCACTTCGCATCGAGCTGGGCAAATCCTACCGCGTTGCGGTAGATTTGCTCTCAGAAATGCCCGGCGTTCTTGAAGAGATCGGGCTCACCAGACTTCCACACTACACGGTGCTTCGTACGTGGTTTGCGCGGATTCCAACGAAGACGTGGCGTGCGTTTCTCGGCGCGTCCGCCGAGAACGCACTGCCACGCTGCCATCGATTCGACTGGCTTCGACCGTGACCAGCCCAGCCGCCACTACGCCAACCGCACACACTACCGCGTCCGGGCGCTGAAAGTTACTGCACTCGTGGATGTCGAAACGCTGTACATCACCGACATCCACTCCACCACGAGCAAGAAACACGATGCGAAGATCGGCCCGCAGGTCGCCCGCCGAAACGCGGGCGACCTGCGGAGCCTCGCTGCCGACCGAGGATACGACGCAAAAGCCTTCCGCGACGAACTCCGCGAAAACGGCATCAGACCGCTGATCAAGCACAGGATCATGAATCCACTCGATCACGCCCACAACGCCCGCATGGATCGTGAACGGTACAACCGTCGCTCGATGTCAGAAACCGTCTTCTCAAGCATCAAGCGCACGCTCGGCGCAGCCGTGCGTGCGCGAAGCTGGTGGCTGGAGTTCCGTGAAATGCTGCTCAAAGCTACCGTCTACAACCTCCGCCGGAGCGTTCGATACCCGTGAAATCAACCGCCGTGTACCGAAACTACAGAGCCCTTTATTCATATCTCTCTAGATACGCCTTGAAAATTGAGTGAAAACACGAATGTGAGGCACCAACGGCACTCAGGAATGGCTGAAGTCAGCAGGTCTCCACCCTGTATTTATACCCGGCGTCAATATAATAGACTTGGTGTTTAATCTGTGACTGCTGGGAGTGGGCTGCTCTCTCTCGTTGTGATCATTCTCGGACTCGGTGTGGTTGCGCAAATCCTGTCTGATCGACTCGAGATACCGAGTGGTTGCGCAAATCCTGTCTGATCGACTCGAGATACCGAGCGTGTTGTTCCTCATTCTGGCTGGGATAGCTGTCGGTCCCGAAGGGCTCGACCTCGTCGGATTACAATCGTTCGGCGGCCCTGAATCACTCTCAGCCGTCGTTGGGCTCTCAGTCGCGATTATCATCTTCGAGGGAGCATTTCACCTGAAACTCGATAAGCTACGTCAGGCCCCCCGTGAAGCTTTTCGGCTGGTGACCCTTGGGGCGATATTTACATTCGTCGGCACCGCTGCTGTCGTTCGATTTGCCCTCAATGTCCCATGGTCGCTATCCTTCCTGATCGGCGCACTCCTCATCGCAACTGGTCCGACAGTGATCACCCCCATTTTGAATGTTATCTCTGTCCGTGACCGAGTCGGAGCGGCGCTCGAGACAGAGGGCATCGTCAACGACGTCACGGCTGCGATCCTCGCCGTTGTTATTTTTGATTTGGCTGTCGCCGGTGGGACCAGCCTTCCACAGCTTCTCGGATCGTTTGTTTCACGACTCGGCATCGGTCTTGTCGTGGGTGTCGTCACAGCAGCAATAATTTGGTACCTTCTCAAGCACGTCGACCTCTCGCCGTCAAATGCGGTTCAGAATGCGCGATTGGTGGTGTTGATCGGCGCGATTGCGACGTTTGGCATTGCCGAAGCGCTCGCACCAGAAGCGGGTATCGCCGCAGTTGCGACTGCCGGTGTCCTTCTCGGAAATGCAGATCTCCCCTACGAAAGCGAGATTGAGGCGTTCAAGGGAGACATCACGCTGATCGTCCTGTCGTTCGTCTTCATCTCGCTGGCGACCCTGTTGACGTTCGATGAGCTGGCCTCGTTAGGGCTGGGTGGGCTTGTCGTCGTCGTGGCTGTGATGCTGTTGATTCGGCCGATAGCGGTCCTTCTCTGCACCTACGGAACACGGTTCACGTTCCGTGAACAACTGTTCATGAGCGCAATTGGTCCGCGTGGAATCATCCCCGCGAGTGTGGCAACGCTCTTCGCACTCGAGCTTCAATCGACGAATCCCCAACAGGCGACAGTTCTCGTGGGGACGGTTTTTCTGGTCATCCTCGCAACAGTCGTGGTCGAAGGTGGCTTTGCCCGACACATCGCACAAGCACTCAACGTACTACCTATGCGAGTCATCATAGTTGGCGCTGGACGCGTCGGTCGCGGCCTCGCCGAACGATTGGAGGATAGGGGCGAAAACGTCGTCATCATCGATATCGACCAGCAAGCCGTTGAAACAGCACGAAGTGCTGGATTCACCGCCCATCACGGTGATGGCACCGACACGAGTGTGCTTCAGAGCGCCGGGGTCGAGAACGCCAAGATAGTTGCAGCAGCAACGGCCAATGACGATGCGAACCTGCTCATCGCACAGCTCACGAACTCGAAATTCGATGTCCAAACAGTTATTGCCCGAGTGAATACGCCGGATAACGTCGAGGCATTTGAGGAACTCGGTGTCCGCGCAATCTCGGCGAACGATGCGATCGCTCACGAGATGGACAACGCAATCGAGCGGCCTGCACTGTCAGAATGGATGACTGAGCTGGGTCGAAGTGGTGACGTCCAAGAAATAGAAGTGACGGCCGATAAGCTGATCGGGAAATCGATTCGAGAGCTCGATGAGTACCTCCCGGATGGTGTCTTGATCGCACTCGTCAGCCGTGGCGGGAATTCACAGATTCCCGAACCAGATCTGACGCTTCAGCATGGAGATCACCTGACGTTCGTCGGCCGGCGGGAGGCCGTACACGATGCAATTGAACAGTGCCACCCTCAGTGAGCGGTGTTTGAAACCAAGACCTAGCGAAGTGGTCTCCCCTTATGCAAGTTACACGGCTAAAACCTCGCCTTCAGGGCGGGGAGAGTGTCAAGGAACCCTGAAAGGGGTGCGGGGGTCACCGAACCGCCCGTGAGTAACGAATGAACGGGAATGTACCTGTGATCAGTTCGGACTCGGTTCCAGTAGTATTGCCTGCACAGTCCCACCGAGACACAATCAAATACGTCGGCTTTCGGAATGGAGTGCCGTCGTCCTGAACTTCTCGAAGCTTCGGCGGCTCCCCGTTGAGGGCAGTCTGGACCTCGTCAATCACAGTCCGGAGAGTCAACCGAAGCTACCTAGGTGATACAGACGTATCACAGTATATGAGCACAGACAGTGACGCCGGCGGTGACGGCGAAATGGAGAAGATCAAAGGCCGAGTGCCACAGTCGCTGCTGGCACAGGGCGACGAGGTCTGGGAGGAGCGTGGTTACGCGAACAAATCCGAATTCATCCGTGACGCCCTCCGGGATGCCGTCAACCCCCCGACGCAACTTTCTGAGGAAGCACTCGAGCTTATAGCCGAGAGCCACGAGCAACGGGAGCAGGGTGAGACGGTATCGCAGGACGACGTGAAGAACCGGCTGGGTATCGACGACTGAGGTTGAGTGGACACCGAAAGCACTCAACTTACTGGAAGGGCTCGAGACAGAGGCTCAAGAGCGGCTGGTAAAGAAACTCGACGAGGCGAAAGACTGGACCTCCCACCACCTCGAAAAGCTCAGCGGGTATCCATACTACAAGCTTCGTGCCGGCGACTCCCGAGCGATCGTCAAGTGGGACCGTGAGGAGGACGTTCTCATCGTCTAAGCGGTCGGGCACCGACGGAATATCTACGACCGCCACCTCCCACCGTAACACGCACGGCCTACGGAGGAACGCCACCTCCCACCGTAACACGCACGGCCTACGGAGGAACTCGGTGGTGACGAACCGGGTCTAAGATTCAAGTACCATCCTGGGCGGTAGTGTTTATTTCCTCCGAGAGGGTCGCGGGAGAAGTCACTTCCCGTCACCTCGCGACCGACACGCCGAGCGACGTTGAGCACTTCGACGGATTCCTCGACTCTCTCGTCTCAGTCGGGTTTGCTGAGGAGCGATCAGATTTCGTAGCACGCGATGTCCTCTTCCCCGCAGGTTGGACACTCATCGGCGTTTTCAGAAAGTGTCTCACCGCAGTGTCGACACTCCCACACCGTCAACGACTTTCCTTCGACGGCCTTGCGGAGCGTACTTAGAATACCCATCCCACACCGTCAACGACTTTCCTTCGACGGCCTTGCGGAGCGTACTTAGAATACCCATCCGGCGAGATGAGGTACGCTCGGTTGTTAACACTGTCCTTATAGAACCTAACCGCCTGACTTGATATACAAATCAACCCCCGTGAAATCTTCTCGGGCACAACCACGCACCGACCACCTCACGGACACGATACTGCGAGAGGCGGCGCCCGAGGCGAAGGCCGAGATCCGCCAGCAGAACTTGGAAAAGCTCACCGACGACCAGCAGGCCGTCTACGAAATCATCCGTGAGCACGACGGTGTCCGCCCTGACGCGCTGTACGAAGCGTACTGCGAGCGCGTCGTGGAGCCACAGACCCGTCGGACGATGACGAATCACCTGCAGAAGATGCGGCGCTACAACCTCGTCGAGGCCGAGGGACGGGGAACGGCTCGGGCGTACCGGGCAGTCTGATAATCGTTTTTTCGGATAGTTCCTGGTTCACGTCTACCCGAAGGCCATAGGTGTGAGACTGAGAACCTCTCGGGCAGGAGGCGGATTTCCGTCAAGGTGGCCAGCCGAGCCGAGAACCGCTCTCCCGCCGGGGGTCAACTCGTCGGCGAAGTACTGGTCTGTCTCGCACGCACGCTCGTACCAACCGACACAAGAGTGGCGGCGATGCCCTTCCTCTGTGCTCCTCTCGGACGTACAACTGAGACAGTATTGGCCCCATCTCGTGTTCTTCCCACGTCAGGTATCCGGCCAGCTCATCACCCAGGATGTAGCAGAGTGAGTGCTGATATTCGTGCTTGTAGGTGCTCACGACGGCATCCGATCGGTCAGCGATGTGTGATTGAGTGAGTACGGCATCCTGTACCCGAGTCGAGACACTGGGAGTGTGATGAATCGCATACGCGTCGTCTTCTCCCAACTCCACTATCGACTCCGCCGAAAGGTCGCCACCCAGAAGCCAATCCGCCGAGAACAACTTGTTCAGGGAGGCTTTCTTGCCCCTCCGATAGCGACCATATATTTGGAAGCAGTCCTTACAAGAGACGAATCGGAACTCGTTCTCGTCGAAGTATTCTGCGAGTCCCATATTCTCGTCTTCCACCAGAACCTTGTTCGAAGAGATTCCGTCGCAGGTGCAATTGCGTGGGTTGACGGGAGGATCTCGATTCGCTTCTTCGAGAACGTCCATGAAGTACGATGCTCCGGTCTCGGATTCGACCTCTGCGATGAAGTCTGATTTCAACTGCGAGACCCGTTCCATATCCGGCTCTGGTATGAACACTGAGTCCAACTCTCCGTGGCGGTATTGAGCGAAGGGTTCCGCGGATAGTTGGTGGTCTGCGAACCTGTTCAAAGAGCCCTCGGATTGGTATAGGAAGATGATTCGTTGGTCGCTCACAAGCACGCTTCCGAGGCTTTCAGTACCGAACTGCCGTCGATACTCTACTTCCATCTCGGCAACAAGGTCTTCCCCCTCCTCCAGTACGCGATCGGCGATTAGCATCGACTGATTGTACGAAATCCCCGCGAATAAATTCTCCCCCAATGATAACTTCTGGCTGAGACTATCAGAACTTGGAAACTCGGAAGCTACACGCATGGGGCTATCCCGAGCGATGTCGTTCGATTCAGATAGAGATGCGTCACTGGAACGATCGCAGCCACGTCGCGTGGGACATCGAGACGACCGGGTTCGGCTGGTCGGGGGAGATCACCGTCTGTGGCTTCTGGTACCGAGACGGGCACGCCACCCTGCTTATGAACGCCGGGCCGCACACCGTCGACGCTGACACCCTCACCGATGGACTCTCCGAAACGAGCGGTGCAGATGTGCGCGTCCGCGTGTGCGACGATGAGGCGGCGTTATCGTGAGGGATGGGCGAGGTAGCTGTTCGAACGGTTCGACCGCGAGTACGACCGTCTGGTGGCCTACAACGCCGACTCCTAGTAAGGGGGGTTCGACCCCCTGTTCGTCCGTACCGGTGTATCCGGCGGGGCGTGGAGTGGGTGCTGGACGGCGCGATGTCCTCAGATCTATACGATCCCGTGAAGAAGCGGCTCAACACCACACACACCGCGTACGGGGCGAGCGCCGACGCGAACACGCTCACCGGCGCACATGAGCTGTTGTTTGAGGATGCCCCCGACCCCGCGGGGCTGATCGACGTGGAGGGCCACCCGCGGTACGCGTCCCGAGCCTACGACCCGTTCGAGAGCTCCGGCAGCGCGGCCCATCACTACCGCATCGGCGAACTGCTCCCAGTCTGTCTCCACAACCTCGCCGACGTCCACCGCACGTGGGAGCTGGGCGAACTCGTCCGGGTCTTCGCCCCCGCCAAGGACATCACCGAGAAGCGGCTCTGAGGGCCTACTCACATGTAATAGTAGTAGTGGTAGGGGAAGGCTCCGTCATGAAGTTCTTGCGCCATCGGCTCTGCGAGGATGTCGCTTACCGCGTCCGCGATGCCCACGGTCACGGGAAGCTTCTTACAGAAGTCGGAACTGTTCCAATCGAGCTTCGAGAAGGCAAGTATCTCTTCGCATATCTCCCGGTACGAAGTCGAACTCACGTCCTCGTGGGGACGGACGATGATTGGGTTCGGGGTGCCGGAATCGGCGTGCGCGGAGATTTCCGGTACGAAGCCCTTCGTATAGATGTAGTACTCTTCTCGTCCGGGGGGCAGGGCGACCGTCCCTCGGAGAGGTGGGTACTGCGTGTTGCTGAACAGACGAATCGGATGTTGCTCGCGGATGGTTATGAAGTCCCGACGTCTCACACCATCTGAGCCGGAGATGAACCCCGCCGTTTCCTCGTCCCAGAAGTTGGACGACTTGTGAATGACCAGTCTATCGGGACGCTCGTCTCGCCGGTCGCCGTATCGCTCCAAGATGGTCTCTATCAGGCGCTCCGCATCGTCAGCCGACAAGTGAGTGCGTCCGGTGCTCTTGTCGCTGGCGATGTCGGTGACTGGGTCGCCGCGGATGACGAAGTTCTCACCAGTCTCGATGAAGACCTGCGCGATTGAAGCCCTCGTTTCGGGATCTGTTCCCCGCTCGTCGTAGAAGGAGATGCCAGCGTAGCAAGTGTTCGACTTTAACTCGGTGAGCTTCCACGGCCGTCCCCGTCGGGCCTTGTAGAGAAGCCCCACTGCGAGGTTCCACGCCACCTCTCGGCGTGGTTGGACGTTCTCACCGCGGAGAGTCTTGGGGCCAATCAGTTGCGTCGGGGTCTGGTTCAACATTCCCAGAAGCTTGATTCGGCTTCTGAAATCGGTCTCATCAGTGCGGGCTGAGAAATTGTATATCAATATGCGATTTATGAATTTCTTGAAGTCGAGAATTCGAGTGCTTTAGAGCTTCTATCTGTCGTATTGGGTTGTCTAATGGTATTATGAGACTACTTACGTTTAGCTCGATAAACGTAAACAGATTCAAGGAGGTGGCCGCCGTCTGCCACAGCGACTACGATGACACCGCCCACACCCCAGGATACAGACCCTCAAGACGGCACTCCAGAGTCACGGGGGGACGCGGTGGCCGTCCTCGACGTCCTCGAGGACTACCTTACTGACAAAGGGAAAGGACGAGATGGCGAGAGCGGACAGTATCGACGACACGCCGACCGCGAAGTGAATCGTTTCGTCGAGTTCCTCGCCGCCGACCCATCGACGTCGTCGGTGACCTTCGGGGAGCTGACCGTCGAATCCCTCCGGGAGTACGCTCGCTACCTCTCTCGACAGGGGTGGACTGAGGGCACAGTCCGGAACTACTACGCCCATGTCTCCGGGTTCTGTGGGTGGGCGGCACGTGAGGGCTATCTGTCGGGGAATCCCGCCCAACGCCGTCGTGCGAAAGAGCCACTGCCCGAGGACACCGGGCGAAAGAGCGGGGAACAGCAGGCGTGGACGGCCGAGCAGCGCGAGCAACTCCTCTCGTACGTCGACGCACGAGCACACGAGGCAATTGACGATGTCGCGAGCGACCGCCAGGCCGCAATCAAGGCCTGTCGCGACCGGGCGCTCGTCTACGTCCTCTGTTTTACCGGGGTTCGGGGCGCGGAGATACTAGCTGACGACGGTGATGATCGACGCGGTCGGGATGGTCTCCGCTGGGCGGACGTCGCCCTCGAGGACAACAGTATCCAGGTCCTTGGGAAGAGCGGGAAGTGGGACGATAGACCACTTCCTGAGCCAGCAGTACCCTCGATTGAGCGCGTTCGGAGTGTGCTCGCTCCTTCGAGTGAGGACTGGCCGGTGTTTCCGACGCTCGATTACCCGACGCTCGTACAGACGTTCACACAGGCGATGACTAGTCGGGGATACGACATCGGGGAGGTCGAGGACCTCCGCCGAGAGCAGGTTAATGACGGTGAGGCGTCCGTTATCGAACTCCTCGCGGACTATGACATCGCACCACCGGCGTTGACGACCCACGGCGCTCGGGCGGTTCTGAAACGTCTCACGGACGAGGCGGGCATCGAACTGGACGACAAGCACGGGTATCTCGCGCCGCACGGGGCCCGACGCGGTGTTGGTGAGGTCCTCGTCAGGGCGTATGGCCACGCTGAGGCGGCTCGCTACCTCGACAATTCCGAGGAGATCGTTCGCGAACACTACTCACATATCGAGGCCGGAGAGCTGGCCGACCGCGCTGAAGCTGCCTTCGCCGAACACCGTGAGAAACAACGACGCCCAGCTAAGAGGGGAGCTGAGGAACACACAGAGGACAGTGGGGTGGATACAGAGTCGGAGACACTAAGAGGGGAGCTGAGGAACACACAGAGGACAGTGGGGTGGATACAGAGTCGGAGACAGGGTAAGACATCTCATAATTCCCTCTCAACCGTGTGCAACGGTCGGTAGCCGTTTCCCCGCTCGCTCAATCAAAATTCCGCGCCTGTCCGTCTCAGTAGCGATCGAGCAGTTCTTCGATGTACGCGTCGAGGTCGTCGTGGTTGAGTCCGGCTCTCATGACCGCTTCGAGGAAGTGCTTGTGTTTCTCGATCTCCCCCTTGTCTTCCATGACTCGTTGGGCATTCGCTTTCGTGTATGCTTGATTAAGTTCCTCTTGGAACTCTTCAGTGAGGTACACAGCGTACTTCGTCCGGGTTCTGCGGGTGCTGTTCGGGTCGGGGTCGGGGCCGCGGGTCTTCTCTGTAGAACTTGTCTCACCCCCGGAACTTGTCGAACTCGTAGAACCCGTATCACCCGTGTCACCCGTGTCTCCTGTCTCCTCTCGTTCTCCTTCATCACCGGCTTCATCATCGGTCTCCTGGGGCCGCTTCCCGACTCGACCACTGAGAGCGTTGCCGAGAGCGTCATCAAAATCTCCGCCGGACTGCTGATCAGCGTCTTCGGATTCGGTTTCGTCTACGGGTTCTCCGTCAGTCATGCGAAGTAGTCCTCCACGGCACGTGCGAGGCCATCGTAGGTCTCACGGACTTCCTCGGCCTTCTGTTCACGATGGCGATTCTCCGGTTCATAGGTGTAGATACTGTGGTTTTGAGCAAACGCGCCTTCGATGGCGACTGTCTCTGGGATGGTGAACGTGTGCTCTTCGCCGATGTTCTTGTGGAACCACTCGAGGCGGTCCTCGCTGATGTTGTTCCGAGTTACAGCATTGACCACCGCTCCTATGATCCCGATATCTGTTTGGAACTCGCGTTCGAGCTGGTTGATTTCCTGCGTAAGGAGATTCATCGAGAACGTCGCGATTGGATCTGCACGTGAGACGAACAAGACGTTGCGTGCGGCCAACAGCGCGCCGTCTGCGAGGGGTCCCATATTGGGCGGTGAATCAATGAGCACGTAGTCGTAGTCGTGCTCAATTCGGTCGAGTACCATTCCCAGGCGCTCCTGAGTCCGGCTGAGTGACCAGAGCTCACGTTCGAGCTGGAAATTGCTCCCGTGGCTGGTAGGACGTCGAACTCGCTGTGTGAGACGATGAGGTCATTTACCTCGTCGAATCGGTCAATATCCGTCATGATGTCGTAGAGGGACCGATCCTCACTCACGTAGTATTCGCGCAGACCCAGCGTGATGGTGATGAACCCCTGGGGGTCTGCATCGACGACGAGCACGTCGCTATCCTCCTCAAGTCCCTCAGAGACGGCGAGCGCCCCTGCGAGATTGATCGTCGTCGTACTCTTTCCGACACCGCCTTTCTGCATCGAGATCGAGAGCCGATGTGTCATGGGTATCCCGTGTCCTCTGTAGAACCTGTGTGATACAGGTACTTCCCGTTCGACAGGTTATGTGGCGAGGTACTCGTAGAACGCGTATAAATCTACGTCAGACACGTTCTTTGGGTTATACACGATATACAGGTAACACGGGTTCTACGAGTTATACGCAAAGATTTGTGCTCCTCCTTGGCCTTACTACCGTAATACAAACGTTCCACACGGAACCCGTGTTCTACGGGTTCTTCGACTAGATGCGTTTCTGACGGCTCATAGGCCGAGTGGCTAAACAAATGTAGCGCAGTCCACCGATTTACTTCACCACCGAAAGGATATACAGCGTGAGTCCTTATGTTGAGTTGGCCAAGACTACGATGCCCGGATAGGAGCGTCTGTGCGGACAGGTGACGAGGCAGAGATTACCCCAACATACGGGGTGACCTCCCGCTGTCACGCTGACATCTTTAGGAGGGTGTTCCAGTGGAATCTCACGGGTGGTGCCGTGGGAAGCCACTCCGTTGCAGATGCCCCGGTAAGTGCCGTAGTCTGACCATCCCCCAGCGCGTCTCTCCGTGAATACGCGGTTTTGTGGGGGAGAAAGCATGAGGGCGCAAATCCCTTTTTGTCGCCTCGTCGCGTAGAGCATCTGAGCGACGGTTTTGTGGGGGAGAAAGCATGAGGGCGCAAATCCCTTTTTGTCGCCTCGTCGCGTAGAGCATCTGAGCGACACGAGCTCGCCGCCACCCTCCGAAAACCTCCACCATGCCATACCTCGCGATGTGTCCGAACGGCGACCGGGTTCTCCCCCTGGACGTCGGAGATGATGACACGATTCTGTGCCCACTTTGCGAAGAGTCACTCGGCGTTCGCCGATCACACTACAACCGGGGGCGCTTTGTCTCGAAGCATTTCGTCCATCCGCGAGGCTCGGAGTGTCCGGGCGAGTCGAATCTCCACGCCAAACTCAAGACCATCGCGGCGATGAAACTCCGCGAGGTATTCGAGACAGCGTCTGTGGATCACGAGCGGCAAATCCCCGGGACGAATCGAATTGCGGATGTCGTCGCGACGTTCTCCACCGAGCTGTACCCCTTTGGGAAGGGACTCATCGTCGAGATTCAGCACAAGCACGACGAGAAAGAGATCGGCCGATCACCGGGGAGTATCTGAACGCGGGGTACTCGGTGTTCTGGGCGTACCAGTCCGATTTCGAGGGTCACGACATGACGTTCGCCGAACACCGCGTCAAGCGCCCGTGGCCCCACGCGGTCCCACTCGTCGAGGGAGTCGACGGCTATCCTGCCCCCGTGCAACGATTGTTGGACCCCGAACCGGCCGAGGAAGTGCGCCTGGAGGTGCCGTTCCCGATGGAGTATCTGCGGGCCCACGCGCTCGAGGTCATCCCGCCGCTGCGCGGCTACTACGATGCAGGGCGGTCTCCGGAGGGCTGGGAGCGAATCGACACGGTCTCGCTCCACGGCAAGGGCCGCGAGCGAGCGTGGGTGAACGTCCTGCGCTCGCCGTCGAACCACATCTTCCTCGAGTTCTGGAAGAAGGACACTGAGGAAGGCGAATCGGAGTATCTCATCACTCACATCGGGAGTGAGTTCCCGGAGCGATTCGAGGCGTTCATGGAGGATGCTCGGACGTGGTTTTCTTCGGAGGACGTCGACCAGCAGGTTGCACACTGGGTGGGTGGTGCGTCGTTGAGTTTCCGAGGGACGACGCTGTGCGAGTCGTGGTTGTCGCTGGTGAAGGTCCCGTTCGGTCCGGTGAAGTTCGTGGTCGCCCGCCGAGACACGAAGGGAAACACGCGGACATGGGCGGTGAACTATCGCAGCGGCGATCTCGGTCGGTTGGCGTCGTTGCGACACCCGATTCGGCGCTTGTTCGGAGACGTCACAGACACGGCCGCTGCTGTGACGGAGACGGGGGCCTCGACGGCGGCTCGCGAACGGATGGCGGGCAATTCGGCGGACGTAGTTCGCGACTAGAGCTCGTCCCAGGCTGGTGGTTCGGGCGACCCGGCGACACCTGTTGGCCCGTGTTCGTGGACGAGTACGAGGACATCTGCCGATGGCGACGGTGATATGCCCGACGCACGCGATTCCGACTCCGTTCTCGTCTGCGTCTGGTCGTTGGACTCGATGTGAATCTGAACCGGGGGTTCGTCCGGGTTTTCGGTCGGGATCTCTACATCGACTGGTAGCGTCTCCCCGCGCTCTTCGTAGATGGCGTCGCGGCGCTCGGTGAGCCGGCGGATGATGCCTCCTCGATTTCGGTGCGCTCGTTCGTACTCGAGGTACTGTTCGACGGTTTCGACTTCTCCCATCATCGTGATTGCGGGGGTGATGACGCGATAGTTCGATGTATCGAGGAGTTTCTCCGGCGGGAGTTGTTCGAGGACGGCGGCGTCGTGGCTCATCGGGTCACCCCCGTGCTCGTTCATGTTCGCTGGGGCTGGTCGCGTTCTCTGGGCCGAAGCGTCCCCACGCATTGAGGTGCGAGCAGGCATCCTCGACGACGTGTTCGATTGCGCGTTTGGTCGAGTCGGCTTCGGGTGGGCGTTCGACGATACGTGCGAGGTCGAGGGCGTCCTCGAGGCGGATGTGTGGGTGTGCTCGATAGAGGGCTTCGACGACGGCCTTCGCGAGGGCGTCCGGGTCGTCTGTGTGGCGGTCTGTCTCGTCGAGGCGTGCCCTGACGAGGGCACTGAGGTGTTGCACACGGCGGGCGCGGGCGATGCTGGCGTCGACGGAGTCCACGTCCGGAGTCGGGGTTGGCAGTGTCGGCTGGTGGTCGGCCGTGGTTCGGCTGGCGGTGGTGGTTTCGGTATCCATCGGGCAAGTCCCTCACCGATCCTGGGGGCGACAAATGGGGCGCGAGTTCGATTCCTACGCAACAACTATACTGACTCCCTACGTTGAGTGTTGCGTAGGAAAATGGCCTCGGACTCGCCCGACAGCACCGACGACGATTTGCCTGAGCCCCCGGATGAGTTGGCGAACTGGGTCGTGGACCCGCTTCAATCCCAGAGCATCCCGAAGCTCGAGCGCGTGATCGAGTACGCCGAGGAGTTGATCGCCCACAAGTCGCGACCCGTCTCTGTTGGGGGGGCGGACGAGAGCGAGGAGGCAGACGGGACTGGTGAGGGTCGGGGCGGTGAGACGGTTGATACACTGCCACAGAAGGACCAGCCTGCTCCGGAGCGCCGGCGTCGACAGAAGGAGTTCGAGGAGATGTCGAAGTCAGAGCGGATTGCGCTCTCGGATGAGGAGTTGCGGCGGTACGGGACGGTCGAGATACGGAAACTCGACTGTGGCCCTGGCTGCAAGCAGTGTCCACACGGCCCGTATCGCTATTGCGTCTTCAGAAATAGCAAGGGAACGGTGACCTCAAAGTACGCGGGGAAAGCGAGTGGCGAGTAGGCGCCATCCCCCCTCTCCCGGGTGTACTGATCGGTAAATCCTGAGCCATTCCCCCGAGGTCGCGGCCTTGCTTACCCGCCGGATTCGTAGAAGTCAGTAGTGGACGTCGACGGGCGTGACGTACCACTCTTGGTCGTCGTCGGTGTCGCCGGTCGCGATGGTTTCGAGGAGATCGCGGTATTCCGAGGGGGTACGAATGGCCGTTCCGTACTCGTCGTAGAGGTAGTACATCGGGCCGCTGTATTCCCCGACGCCGTACATCGCGTACCGGATGTCGCCGGTGTACGTGTCGATGTAGTCGTCTTCGTCGGCTGCGAGCCCGAGTGGATTCCAGGGTTCGACACTGGCTTCAACGCTCGCGCTTCGAGGATTTCTTCATCGGAGAGTTGCTCGAAGCCGGCGCGGATGACGGCGAGTTTTCGTGAGAGTTCCTTCATCGTCGAGTGCCACGCCTCCTCGATGAGTCCGTTCCCGGTGTCGCTGTCTGCGGGGACGGAGCCGACGTCTCGGAGTACTTGGGGGAGCGAGTCGCTCCATCGACCACCGTCGATCATGAGCCTGCCGTAGTCGAATGTGGGATACAGTGGGGCGTCGTAGCCATCGAAGAGGCCACGAGCGATTCCGGTTGCGTCCTCGGCGCAGTGGGCCTGCGAGACGACGCGGATGAGCATGTGCATAGGGAGCTGGAAGTGGAATTGGGATTGGATTTGAGAGTCGGGTCAGGGCGAGATGAAGAACGCTTCATCGCCAGCGCCGATACCGAACAGTGCGCCGGGGCCGTTTCCTTCGGGGTCCATCGACGGATAGAGGATGGCCCCGGATTCGAGTTCGATGACCGGCGGCGAGTCCCCGCGTCGGGCAGTCCAGCCTTCGCGTTCGAGTTCTGTATCGCTCATCTTCCGGATGGCGACGATTCGCTGTCCTTCGATCTGGTCGTCTGTGTTGGGTTCCATTTGGGGATGGCCTCCACTGCGCGGGGCCCGACAAACAGGTGCGAGTTAGCTGTCGCCGGGAGGTGAATTCAGCACCAGGGCATGATGTGCTATACGTTCAGATTTCGTCTCATTTCCCAAGCGTAGTTGCCGCGGTGAGGTCTATCAGAGGCAGATGATGTCGCAGAAGTCGTGCTGAATACACATCGCGGGTCTCGCACCCACAACCTTATCGCCAAATAACAGGATTGGCCAGTATGGATATCCTCACCGCATACAACGGTGCTCTCCTCCGTATCGGGCTCTATCTGCTGATTTTCTGGCCAACGGTCGGGTACTACGTATATCAGGATAGTAAAAAGCGAGGGCGCTCATCACCACATCTCCGTGGGGCTGTCTACGGGTTCTTCGGGATACTGGGATTAGTTGCGTATATCTCACGCAGGACTGGAGATGACGTATCTGACTCATAGACCATCTGTGTCGAACGAAGCACTTCGGCGAGCTGTCACTCGTCGTTACTGCAGCCCGTACAAACCCCAAGTAGCGACAGGAGAGAGCACACGCGAACGTCTGTCGCGGATTACGGAAGAACGAGGTGGAGGGTATCAGTCGTAGAAACTGACCCGCTCGACAACATCCGCGAAGGCGACGTTTTCTCGCACGTCAGTGATTTCGATGGTGACTCGTTCACCCTGTTCAGTCTCGGGAACAATGACGACGAAGCCTCGCTCGACCCGGGTGATACCGTCGCCCTGTTCGCCAATGTCTTGGATTTCGACGGTGCGCAGCTCACCTTCCTCAACAGGCGGGGTCTGTGGCGTTTGCTCGTGGTGCGATTCTGCCTGCGTCTCGTTGGCTTCATCGGTCACCGGTGATGGGAGAACAGCCACACGATACGTCTCGCCCGCCTGAATGTTGTCGAGCCGAACCTCTTGCTCAGGTACCTCAACGACATACGAACCGTCTCGCTCTTCAGCAGAGGCAGAGAACAGACAGCGAAGTTGATCGGAAATCTCCATTAGAGAACAGACAGCGAAGTTGATCGGAAATCTCCATTAGTGGACTCTCAGACAAGTTACGCGAGGGAATACACTTGATTCTGCTGTTGCCCTACTCCGGCGCGACGACCTCGCCACACGCAGGACACTCGGCCCACGTGCCTTCGGTACCGTCAGCCTTCTCATAGTCAATGAGCCGCCATGCAGTAGCAATTCGCTCGCCGCAATCCGGACAACGACCGAGTAGCTGCGTGTCGTCGGGCATGGAAAGGGGTGGAAGGAGCGTGTGACAGTTTTCCTTCCATTCGTATTTCTAGCGTTCTCGAACCTAAGGCTTCGGCGGGATTTCGCTCTCTGAGCAAAAACGAGATTCGGGTGGAAATACTAACCACAGGCGAATTCCAATCACGATTATTGCCGGTCGGACAAGGTCAGTCACACTCACTCCTCGGTGACGCTATCCCACAGCCCCTCGTAATACTCAACGTAGTCGCGCTCGGTCTGAGAGCGATACGCGAGCGTTCGGCCGTCCTCGTAGGTGACGACGATGGCGTGCTCGATAGGATAGGTTTCGTCATCGTCGAAGTCGACGCATGTCTCCCATTCATCCGGGCCAGAGAGTGGGTCGGGTTCGCCGATATCTCCGCCTGTGGCCGCCCAAACGGCATCGTCAGGCTCTCTGACAGCGGGGCCGTGACGGTCACGGAGAGTAATGGGCCACACGCCGCGTGCCTCCCAGTAGGTTCGCATCTCACGGAGGCTTCGACGGACGGTGCTGCGAATGGAGAGTTGGTCGGCGCGTTGCCACCCGTCTCGCGACCAGGACTCGCCGTTGTAGGCGACTTTGTGCGGGCCGTTCCAGTCGAGGCCGACGATATCGGCTGGCGGATCGCCGGCGAGCGTCGGCTGGGTGAGTTGCTGGATGACGTTCCACTGCTTGGGTGGACTTGCGCCGAGGAGATGCACACGCTGGCCCCGCCAGTCAGCGTAATCGGAGAACTCGTTCGCGAGGATATCCGAGTAGCCCATCGAGTAGCCGAGGACGAGCGGGGTTCCTGGGACCTCGGCCTCCCCGATGATGGCGATTGCTTCGTAGCACTTCGGGACGACGATGAGCGTCGCGTCTGGGAAGTCGGCTTTGAGCTCGCGGGCGGCGTCGACGTAGCGATGAGCGGCGTCGGGCGTTGGTGCGTCGCCGATGACGCCGATTTCGGGTTCGTGGGTCCGGAAGGTTTCGAGATACCGCTCGAGGTCGGGGTTTTTGAAGTCGTTGTCGAGCATCCCGAGTGGGATGTCGACGTTGCGGAGGTGGTCGGTCTGGAGGCGACAGTCCTCGCGGATGCCGGTGACGAAGCCGAGTTCATGGGCGTCGGTCGCGAAGGGATGTCGCGAGAGGAAGGCGACGTACTCAGCACGTCGAGCAGTCTCGATATCTTGGACGTGTATCGACGAGTCGGGGCTCGTGTGCTGTGGTTGGGCGTGTGCCATATCTCGAATCTGCGGTGAGAAGGTGGTGATCGGGTAGCGGCGCACGGCGCCGCCGCGAACAAACGTGCTCCTGGTGGTCACGCCGACGAAGACGTTGTCGGTGACGCGATTTCGATTGGCTTGGCCGAGTCTGCCCCGGCCTCGACGGGCGTGGTGAGGCCGTTGAAGGCGTTGATTGCGATGGGATTCTCGAGGCGGGTTTCGACGGTGGCGTATCCGTGGAGGGATGCCCACTCGACAGCGTCGGCGATGAGCGCACGCAGTGTGTTCACGGGGTAGGCGAGCAGCGACGTTTGTACGGCCACAGATGCCAGCGTGACGGCCGCCGAGTTGTTGCGAGGGTTCGGATCTCCGGAGTGATCACGGACGGCGAGCGCGGCTACCAGGGCGTCCTCGGGGGTTCGATACCCAAAGCAGGCGACGAGTGGGGCAGGGGTGGTGTCCCCAATGGTCTCGTCCACGCCGAGGCTATATTTCTCGAAGAGCACCTGCGCGTCCAGTGAGAGACTGCCTCCTCGACGGCCGAACGTGTCTTCTCGGGTTTGGATCAGGTCGCCCTGTGGGATATCCTGCAGTGAGGTATCCCCCCCACCGTGTGCTGTGCCCCGGTCGGTAAGGTGGGATTGTTCGGCGTCGACACGACCGGCGGGCCGCCGGGCTTCGAGTGAGTGTTTGGAGAGGCAACATCTGTAGCGACGTCTCCGGTAGGTTCCTCCACCGACGCGCCCGCTTCGAGAGTGCCACTCGCGCAGGTCTGCGGTGGTGGTATTGAGGTGAGTGAATCCGGCGGCTCGGTATATCGTCCCCTCGTTATCGTTTTGGACGCCCGCGTAGGTGAGGAGCCGGTCGTAGCCTTCGAGCGTGGCCCACCGGCAACACCGCGAGAGGAGCCACGACCCGGTGTTCGCGGGCCGGTCGGGATGGGCGGCAAAGCGGTACAGTTCGAGGGTCTGTCCATCGGCGTTGTGTCGTCCACTGGGACGGCCGAGGACGGCCATCGCAACGTCTCGCCCCTCGTAGACTGCGGTGAGCGCGACTCGGAACGGCTTGGTGACGGGGTCGTGCTGGTATTGGACGGTCGGATGTTTGAGGAAGCCGTTGACCCGTTCGCGAGCCCCGCGTCCACGTTCGGCGCGGAGTTCGAGGTGGATGGTAGTGGGTGCTCCGCCGGGCGCGGCGAGTCGGGGGTCGCAATCGCGATAGGTCCGATGGGCGTGATAGGAAGCCAAGGAGTCGAAGCCGGTCGCGACGATGACGACTTCACCGGAGTCGACCATCGTGTCAATCTCGCCGACGTCGGCAGTGGTGAGAGCAGAGGGATGCCCAAGACAGAGTGGGCCTCCTGGTGGGACGTACCACTCGATAATCGGAGTGGCGTCGTCGCCGACGTAGCGACCGACGGCATCGAGGTAGGGAAAGGCGACGATATCGCCGGGGCGAAGCGGTCGTATCACTCTGGACTCGGGGGTGAGGGAGATGCACAGTTCCAGGTCGGGTGGTGAGGTGTGTTGTTCGCGGGCCGGGGGCGTCAGGCGCTCGCCCAGCCGAAGAAGAGGTACGTATTGTCGCCGAGGTGGATACACCCGGCGGGTCCCCATTTGCTGTCGATACGCGGGTCCTGGTCACGGATGAGCTGGCTGGCGTATTCGCCGGGGTCGGTATCTCCGACTTCATCCGGGGGTATCTCGGTGAACGACGTCTTCTCGGCTATCGTGCCGGTGTAGCCGGCGTGTCCGTGGCGGTATTGCGCGTCCTCGACAGCGTTCTGGAAGGCACTTTTTGCGTCTTCTCCGCTCGAACGGGTGTAGAACGTGTGTGCTCCCATTAATGGGCCTCCTCGGTATCTTCGGGAGTGGAGCCGACGAAGAGTCCGGCGGCGTCGTCGGGCGGCCAGTTGTCGCGGCGTGCTTCGCTGGTGGCCCAGAGTGCGAATTCGATGTCGGAGACGCGTTCGCTCCCGGCCACGTGATGTTCGTGGCTACGGCCTATCGTTTCGAGATCACGGCTGAGGTGGAACCAGGCGTATTCGGTGACGACTCGTTCGGGGTTGTTGAGGACCGCTGGCGGGACGGCGAACGCTTCGTGGTCCCAGAAGGCCCACATTTCGTCGCCGGAGCGTATCTCGTGGTCACCCGTTGACTGGTCGGTGAGTCTGATTTCGTCGGCGGCTTCATCGACGCGGATGACGCGGACGATGTGGCCCCCGCCTCTGGTGACGAAGACCATTCCCGGATGGAGTTGCGCGTAAATGGGTTCCTCGTCGTCGAAGACGTGGCTGGGGCGGGTCATCAGTGGAACTCCACGTTGTGGCTTCCACACTCGTCACACCAGCAAGCTCGCGTCTCAAGTTGTTGGTGCTCTACGCTGTCCAAGTAGCCTTCCCCGTCGTAGATTCGGGTTTCGGTTCCTTCGACTTCGTGGTTGAATGCGACTGACTGCCCGCAGTCGAGACACTCAGGCATCATCGCTCCCCCGTGGTGGCGACGTGGTCCGCAAGCACAAGGTCGTCGTAGGTGCGGTCTTCGCCACACTCGACGCAGAAGACGCCGTTCTCGCCGATGTCTGACCCCGTGACGGGGCCGTCTTTGCTGGCCTCGACGTCCACGTGGCCGTTCTCGAAGCGATGCACACCGCCGAATTGGACCTGGTGGATGATCCAGGAGAAGCGCTCCCCGCCGCACTCGGGGCAGGCGAGGAAGCCACGTTCGTGTTCGTTTGTGTTCATATTTCCGATGCTGTCGCTGTGTGTCATCTCGTGGTTGTCCTCCACCGGCTACGGGGAGCCACAAACAGGCGGTGACTTCGCGGCCGGAGACGGGCAACGTGGATTCGCAGACGGCTTCAGGACGCCACTATTGGCGTGATCGTGTAGGCTAAGCCGGGCACAATCCAGAGTTCTGGTTTTGTGCTCCCGTATTCGGGTGGCGTGTACTCCTCTGGACTGTCGGGGACGTGATACCCATCGAGGAGGTCGACAAAGTCGCTGGCCGTAGTGACTGGTGCGCCAGCTTCGTCGTAGAGATAGAACCACGGTGCGGCTGGGCGGTCCTCGAGTGGGTCGTCGAGCCAGTCCGTCCGTCTCCGCGCTTTATTCAACAGGCGAAGGCCGTCTTCGCTGGCCACAGGCAGGGCATCGGGGAGCGCGCCCCATCCGACGGTGAACGGTCGGATGTCGGACTCTGGGGCTTCGTGGATGAGGATGAACGTCCGGCCGTCGAATCCGGTCGGGAGATCGGGGGTCTCGCGGTCGTGGAACGCGTGAGTGGCCTTGATGATGGCCTCATAGCGCGAGCAGGCGGGGACGACGGCGAACGCAATGTCGTCGACGGTGGGTTCGTAGCCGACGGCAATCTCGTCGAAAACGGGCGCGTAGGCGTCGGGGTGGGCGTTGGCTTCCGCGAGTTCGCGTTCGCAGTCTGCACAGAGGTCGTCGCCTGCGGTTATGGGCCGGTCGCACTCGCTACATTCAATCTCGGTGTAATTCGGGTCCGAGTCGGCATCGGGAGTTCCGGGCCCGTAGTGTTCGTTCTCGTAGTAGGTGTCGCCGAAATCCTCGGGGCTGTAGTAGTCGCGGTCGTCGGTGGTCATAGGAGGGTGTATCTCACCCTCTATACACCGCTGTCGTACTTAATCCAGATTGGCGGTCAGGCTTCGTCGTCCGGGGAGTCCCCGTGTCCGTGTTGTCGGCGCTGCCGGACCTCGAACAGGAAGCGGGCGTTGGCTTGCTCACCGTTGAGAGTTCGCTGGTCGAGTGCGGTATCGGCGAACAGCGTCCCCTGCTGACCGGGGGCGGCCTCGAGGGGGTCGGTGGTGGCTCGTCTCGAGCGGATGGCCGAGAGCGGCCGGTCGTCGATAAACTCGTCGCTCCCGCCGGTCTCGATTCGCGAGGTTCGCTGGCGGGTATCGACGTCGACGCCGTGATGGAAGAGTGTGGTCTCGAACGGTTCATCGTCGAACGCGAGCAGTCCGTGTTCGTCGACGGTCTTGGTCTTCGTATCGACCGTGTAGTCGGTATCACCGTCGCTGTCAGCGTCGGCGCCGATGACGAAGACGGATTGGTGATGGACGGTGAACGAGCGGTTCTTCGGGCAGGCACTGGCTGTATCGGAGCTCATGGTATCGGTCGAGTTCGTGGGTGGTGGTCGTCTCACCGGGGCGAGACAGAACGGGAGGGGAGTGCCGTCGGTGACTGACCCCTCGCTTTCGACGGGGGACACAAACAGGGTGCGAGGGGTAACCGCGCCCCTCGAGGCGTGGTCGGCTATATGTGGAAGTGCCAGTTTGCGACGGAACGCCACGGACCGCCCCAGTCGCCGCCTGATTCTTCGAGTTTGTAGGCGTGGACGCCGCTGAGGAAGGTAACGATGAGGTGGTCGGCGTCCATGCTCGGATCGAGTTTCCCGGTGATGGTGATGGGCCCGTATCGTGCGCCGAGACGTCCGGGGTGTTCAGGCGTACAGGTGGCCTCGTCGATGGTGTACGCGAGGGCGATGATGCTTCGCCGTCGACCACATCGAGATAGTTGATGCCGTAGTAGCCGCAGGCGTGGGTGTAGTGTAGCGCACCCGTGATAGTGAACGTCCCGTTGGATTCGATGACGGGCTCGTCGAGGTAGTCAAGATTGAGGCGCGCGAGTAGCGGACTGTTTTTCCGGTTGTCGTGGGGGGTATTCGTGATGGTGACGTCTTGGAGGCCGTGATTCGCGGCGGTTAGGGCCCCACCCAGGCGCGGTAGTCGGGCCTTTGCCACTGCTCGGAGCCACCGCGTCCCTCTTCTGGTTCGACATCGGCGGGAAGGACGCGGGGGCCGACAAGCGACGTCGGTGCCTCGGGCGTCGACGTCTGGTCGGCGTCGGGTGTCGATGGTCCACCGGGGTCGTGGTAATCGTCTCCGTCACTGCCTCCCGCCCCCGGGCCAGTGCTTGGCGTGGGAGTTGCGGTTCCGGGGGTGGTCCTCGGTTGGTTTGCGGCGACGGGTTCTGCGCCGAGGAGTCCGAGACAGCCGGAAAGACTGCTTGCTGCGAGGAGGCCAACCCCGGCGAGGGCGCTTCGGCGGGTCAAGTTCCTTCTCAGCGTTCGAGGTCGCTGGTGATCTCCAGCCGGAGCTGTATCTACATCGCTTGTCGATGCGGTCGCTGGCGTCCTGGTGTGGTCGGTCGGTGGTTCGTTGCTGGTGGTGGTCGGGTCAGTCATGGAAGGGAATTCTTTTGATTTATTGATGCTGAGGCACGGCGTCGGTCCTGGCAGGCAAATACTGGTTAGATCGCTCCGGTGCTGTCCTCGGTGTTCTCTTGGCCGGATTGGTCTGCCCGCTCGCTTCGGTTGGCGCGGAGCTCTCGTTCTTCACATTCTGAGAGGGCCTCCTCAGGAACGCTGAGGTATTTGAGCGCCCACTCCTCGATTTCTGGGAGCGTCATCGGATGGGGGAGTTCATGATGCCCGACGGGGCGTGCTAGAAAGGTTCCGTCAGCGTCACGGAGGTCTTCGTTGAAGTACCCGAGAAAGTACCTCTCGAGCCCCTTCACACCCGGGCCATCCATGATCGTAATCATATCAAATGAGTCGAGAGACACCTCAGATTCCAAGCTGAGTGTCGGGTACGTGGAGGGGATATTCACACCTATGTTAGGCATAGTTCAAACATAACTTCGCGCAGTCCACATTTCCACATTGAATGTAGTGGTTGTGGCGACTTCACTAGGTCAATCGGTGGCGTAGTGGGTTGTCTGGTGTCTCGGTCTCGTCAGGCGGGGACGTGTGCGAGGAGTTCTTCGACGGCGCTGACGGTGTCGTCTTCGCCGGCGTCTTGGAGGGCGTCGATGGCCTCTCCGAGGTGCCAGCGGGCATCGGTTCGGGTACTGTGCATCCCCCGGCCATGCGCCTCGCCGGAGAATTCAGCGGCGACGGCGGCCTCGAGGTGATGCCAAAGGATGCCGGCGCGGAAGGTTTCGACGAGCGTGGTGGCACAGTCGGGGAACTGGGCAGGTTCTTGGATATCCCGAAGGCCGTATTCTGCGCTGAGTACCTGAAGCGTGTGGGCAATTGCGACGAGGTCCTCACCGAAGGGATCGCGGTCGGTGTGGAGGAGGTCGTCGATAGCGTCGGCTCGGGCCTCGAACAGTTGATCGCTGTCGGCGGCTCCGAGTGAGGTTCCCTGCTCATCGAGTCCGTCGAGAGTGTCGTCGACGAGGCTATGAACGATGTTACGGGGTTCAGTTCGCGAGAGGGCGGTCACGTCATTGGGTGAGTCATGGCGAATCACTCCGGAGTACCTCGAGGGCGGCCAGGACGCCGTTGCGTTCGGCGAACTCGAAACAGGAAGCGTGTGCTTCTCCACTACCGACGGTTGCAACAAGTGCGTGCGCGGTATCGAGCATCGTGGAGGATGCTCCGGGTGCGGGCTCGTCGAATGCGTCCCAGGAGAGCGTCTCCCGCTCATCGGCAAGCTCACCACAAAGGGCACACGTGACGGAGTGGACGTCGATCCAGCGGTCAGTCATGCGTCTGGATCCGTGGACGCGGGGTCGGTCGTGTCGGCGTCGTCTTCGATATCGACCACGATGGCATCGTAGGCGACGTAGGGGTCTGTCCCGAGCCGCTCGAGGAGGACTCGTTCGGCGGCTGCTTCCGTCGGCGCGTCGACCCGGAACAAGTCGTCGATGGCGAGGATGTACGTCGGCATTAGTAGCCACCCGCATTTGAGTGAGCGACCGGCTCATTCCCGTACGTGACGGGGATGAATTCGATGGATTCGAGCGCTTCCCAGTCTTCGAGACGTTCATCGGGGTTGCTGTCGAGCCCGAGGTCAGTCGCGGTCTCGAAGGTGAGGCCGATACCGAGCGTGGTCGGATTGGACTCGGTGCCCTTTGCACTCTCGACGTCGCCGTACACGTCGACGCGCCAGATATGGGCGTCGGGGATGACGGTGAGGAGTTCTGTCGTTGCGTCTGCGATTGCGAGGTCGCAGCCGACCACGCATGTCGTGAGGATTGCTTCGTAGTCGTTCATGGGCTAGTGGCGGCTTGGGCCGCTCTACCGCTCGCGGAGGAGACAAACCGAGGCGTCGATTCACTCCTACGCAACAACTGGAGTGTAAGCGAATCAACTCTGTTGCGTAGGAAGCCGACTGGGGAGGGATACAGTCTACCGCACACACCCCTATTTCGAGTTGTAACTAGCTCCTGACCCCCCTTTTTCGTGTTGTAACACACCCCTATTTCGAGTTGTAAATGTACTGTATATGTGCGCCAGAGGGTTTGTTACTTGGATTCGGTGTTTTCGGCGTCGTGTTTGCGACGTCGATGTTCGCGATAGACTTGGCAGAAGCGTCGGCGTTGACTCCGAAGATTCGATTGGGCGGTGCGGGCCCGGCGTGCGCGGTCGAACGCGAACGGATCGCGATACTGTACGTGCGTCGGGATTGAGACGCGGACGAGGTCGCCCCCGGTTGGGACGCCGAGTTCGCGAAGATAGCGCCTCAGAATCGCTTCGCTGGAGTCGATTTGCGAACGGAGCGAGCGCAGTGTTCGTTCGTGGCCGCTCGGGTTCCCATCGTGGGCGTCGTAGTCGATATCGTCGAAGTCAATGTCTTCCCAGCAGAGGGTGTCGTGGGGCGGCACAGTTACCGTGGTGTGTGCTCGTTTCCGGTCTCGGTCTCGACCTCGATCTCATCGACGAGTTCGTCGACAGTCACGTAGAAGGGGCCTGACCAGTTCCGTGCGATATCGGGGGCGTCGTCGACGCGAGCGAGTTTGTCCGAGCCGTCCGTATCGTCGGCGACGAGTTCACCGTCGGGAGTGAGCGCGTGCTCGATGGGAACAAGATATGTTTCGGTGTCGTCGCTGGTGACGGCCCGGCCGTGGTGCCAAATTTGCGGTTGGAACGTGACGCGAACGTGCGTGGCGTCCGGGTGGTCCTCGAGGACACCCATCGTCAGGCTCCGGCCTCGGCGGTATCAGTGGTCGCGTCGGCCGACGGACGGGGAACGGTTGCGCCGACGCCCGGTGGGTCCGGGTCACGGTCCTGGTCGTGGAACGTGTCGTCTCGAGCGTTCATCGAGGCCTGTTCTATCTCGTCGTTGGCATCGGTGTCGGCGCTGTCGTCTCTGTCATCGTGTTCGTAGTCGTGGTAGTCGCCGGCGACGTAGAGTGCGATACGGCCGGAGATCGTGCCGTCGGCGTGGGCGGTGAACAGGACGTGTTCCGTGTCGTATCCGAAGTGGTTGACGGCGAGTTCGTGGAGCTGTTCGGCTTCGTAGCGGACACGCTCGGGCGCGTCCGTCTCGATATCGAAGGTCATGTTTCGAGTCCCTCACCGACTCGGGGGCGACAAACGGAGGCGGGAATGCGTGTCCTACGCAACAAAGTGAAGTCATCCGACGGCCCAATCGTTGCGTAGGACGAGCCGAACTGTCTGCCGGTCACAGTTCCTCGAACGTGAGCTGGCTGGTCGAGTCTGCGGTCTTGTCTTCACGTTCGTTCTCACTCTCAGTCTCACACCCGGCTTCGAGCGTGGTGTTGCTGCTCTTTGAGCCCCGGGTAGCTCCTCTGCTGGGCATTTGCGCAAGCGACTCGGCGCAGATTCCCAGCGGGCAGTCGCCGTAGTGTCCGTCAGCGACGGCGAGCCGGTCGCGAGCGGCGTGTGGGTGGACGAAGTTCCCGCCGTGTCCGGA
This sequence comes from Haloferax sp. ATB1, assembly GCF_000730175.1. Classification (NCBI taxonomy): domain Archaea; kingdom Methanobacteriati; phylum Methanobacteriota; class Halobacteria; order Halobacteriales; family Haloferacaceae; genus Haloferax; species Haloferax sp. ATB1. Next base: position 26,785 of record NZ_JPES01000111.1, read on the forward strand.
GGGGCGCTTGCACTTCGTCCCGATGTCGGCTCCACACGTGGGACACCGGATTTCGAGGACGGGATCGCGAGGCCAGGTTCGGTCGCACTTCTTCCGATTGCAGGAGACGGTCATCGGGGTGTCACGCGAACTCGTCGAAGCCGACCTGCGCGGTGTTCTCACCGTCGAGGGCGACATCGAGGTCAGATTCAATACTCGACGTGTGTGCCGTGGGCGGTTCGGTGACGCGCTCGCCGTGTTCAGCGTCGGCCTCGTCGTCAACGTCGTCCACGGCGTCGTCGTCTACCGACGGTTTGGTCGCGCCGTCGTGGAGTGGCACACCGAAGAAACGGGCCAACACGCGGTCACGCCCGTCGGCATCGAGGGCTTTCACTGGGTGGTCGCCACGGGCGAGTTGGGCGACGCTGACGAACCAGACGCGGTGAGCCTCGAGTGTCAGGGCATCACCGAGCAAGACGTACCCGGTGAGGTCGTTGAGGACGAAGTTCAGAACCGCCATTTTCGCGCAGATCGGGTCTTTGTCGTAGCCCAGGAAGACGGAGGGGGCCTCCGGAGCAATTTCGCGGAGGTGGTTCGCGGTATCGACGATGAGTCGGCCACTTCCACAGCCGCGACGTCTCCGATGACGAGCGGGTCTTCGGGGGTGGCGTCGCGGAGGTCCTCACCATTGGGGAGGTTCATCGCTGCCATCGCGCGGCTCACCGCCCCCGGCGTGAAGTACTGGGCGAAGTGACTGCTCGTCAGGCCGTAGTGTTCGTACACGCCGCCGAGAACGTCTTCGTTGGTCTGTTCCATCGCGAGGACGAGTCCCCCGAGGGCGTTTGCATGCTGAGTTGCGAGCTCTCGGACAGTGTCTTCATCGCGACCGTCGTTCGCATACCGGGCGAGCGGTTTTTGATACGCGTCTTCGTCGCCGCTAAAACTGGCGAGGGCGAGGTCGATCCAATCCGAGAACACTTGATACGGCGAATCGCCGGTCTGCTGGCTGATGGCGTCGAGTGGGTCGGTGACGAGTTTCCGATGTTCGCGTTCGAGCAGCGTCGTCATCGGTGATAGCCCTCCGCTCGGGAGTGGTGTGAGACCGCGATTTCGGGGCTGACGAAGCGCCGTGCTCGGTGCGGGACGTCGATGCCCCGGGAGACGGGGAGGAAGATTGAGTCGCGACCACCGCAGACGACGCTCGCGAGCAGTTCGTGTTTACACATCACGCGCCACGGGGCTGACTGTTTGTACGGACAGGCGCAGGTCAGGGCGTCACCCCACGGGATAAGCGGGTACTGGCTGCCGCTTTGGTATTCGCCGACCAGGAGCGGGGCAGGGAGGTCGATGCCGTAGTCAGCGAGTCGGACGGGGTCATCGGTCTGGGTATGCGAGAGCGCGGATTCTCGGAGGACGTACGTTGAATCGAGGGTGCGGTCGCGAGCGTAGGCCTCGGGGTCGGTGTCGTCGTCGACGAGGACCATTCCGACGAAGGCGTTGTGTTCGAGGAGGCGATCGGCGTCGGGTGCGGGCCCGATACACGCCTCGATGAGCGAGCCGTATGACGAGTCCTTGAGGACCTGACTGAGGTTTGGCCCGGGGATGAGTTCGCGATACCATTTCTCGCGGCGCTGGCGTTCTTCCTCGAGAGCCTGTTCTGGGTTGGGTTGTTCGCGAGCGATTCGGAGGCGCGCTGCTAAGAAGGCCGGGGCATCTGCGAGGACGGTGTCGTCGTCGGCGTGGTCGTAGAATCGCTTCTCCTCGTGGATGCGAGCGGCACAGGAGGTTTCGGCGTGAGCGAGGCCGAGTGGTTTCTGCTTGACGCCCTGCCAGGGGAGGGTGGAGGGGTCGGTCGGGTCGTACTTCCAGGGGTTGTAGCTCCCGAGGAGTTGGTCGCGACGGACGGGGCCGCCGCGCATGAAGTCGAGGCGGATTTGGTGTTCGATCGGTTCGACGTTGGCCGGGTCGCGGTTGACATCGTACTCGTATTCTCGGTCGGTGTGAGCGAGCGCCCCCGGCGGGAGGATGAGGCTGGGCACGTTTCCGTCGGCTGTATAGAGTGTTCGAGAGGACATAACTCGGTGACTGGTGCGGGCGTCGGAGGGACGCCCCGCTACCGTTTCGGGGGCGACAAATTGGCTAGGAGTGACCCTCAGAGACCGGCGAGGAGACTGGCGAACTGGTCGAGTCTATCGTTGAGACGCTCAGGCGAATAGACTGTCTCCTGGCGCTCGTAGTAGGTCGCGAGTTCTGAAGCCGAGCCTGAGAGCGTGCCGGGGTCGGTGTCGGTCGCGATGGTGAGCGAACACACGGGGGCGTACGCCCGGCGGATGACATCTTTCACGGCGTCTGCCGAGGTCTGATCATCGCCAACGCTGATGATGAGCGGGTCGTCGCGCTGGGCTTCGATGAGGTCGTTCGCGAGGTCGATAGCCTCAGCGAGTGGCGTCCCGCCGCCACAGGAGGTATCGAGAAGGGATGACTGGACGTGTCGCGTCTCGATGCTGAACGGCTTGACGAGGCGGGCGTTGCCGTGGATGAAGTCGATGACCGCGACGCGGATACCGAGATTCTCGGCGGCGAGGGCGAATCGAGTGAGCGCTTGGGTCGCGACCTCGATCTTCGCGGGTGACCCGCCTCGCATTGACCCCGAACGGTCGAGGATGAGGACGAGGGCGTACTGTTTCTCGTTACCAACCGTCCGGCTCTTACAGACCCGAGGGTCACCGATGGCGAGGCGGTGGCCGGCGCGAGTATCGTAGGCTCCGGCGGAGAGTCCGCGTCGGGTACTCTTGCGCGGTCGAGTCGAGATATATTTCCAGCGTGTCGGCAACCCGACCGGCCCCGTCTTCGATGGCGGCCCACTCTTGAGGTGGGACAAAATCGTCAGCCACGGTGAGGATTTCGAGGTCGGTGAGGTCCTCCAGCGAGTATCCCACCCCTCCACGCTGTCCGCTGTTCTCTTCACCCCCAGTATCCGGTGTCTGCTGGCGGCGTTGACGGTCAAGGTGGTCGGCGAGCGCATCGAGCTCTTCTCCGAGTGCCCGTTCGTCGATCTGTTC
>NZ_JPES01000112.1:0-47553 GCF_000730175.1 Haloferax sp. ATB1
CAGTCGCTTCACGTCGTCCGGAATCACGTAGTCGCGGCCGCGAATCGCCGCGGCGGCCTTGCCGGCCCGCAGGAAGGCCAGCGAGGCGCGGGGCGACGCGCCGAAATCGACCGCGCGGGGCGACGCGCCGAAGTCGACCGCGGCGTGCGTCCGGGTCGCGCCGACGAGGTCGAGGATGTAATCGAACACCTTGTCGTCGACGTGTACGTCCGTGACGACCTGTCGGGCCTTCCCGATGTCGGCGTCGTTGATGACGTTCGAGATGTCCGAGGGCTTGAGCGACGGCGAGCGGTCGAAGCGTTCGAGAATCTCCCGCTCGTCGGCCCGCTCCGGGATTTCGACGACGACCTTGAACTGGAAGCGGTCGCGCTGGGCCTCCGGGAGGTTGAACGTCCCCTCGTACTCGATGGGGTTCTGGGTGGCGACGACCATGAACGGGTAGGGGAGTTTGAGCGTCTCGCCCTCGATGGTCACCTGTCCTTCTTCCATCGCTTCGAGGAGCGCGGACTGCGTCTTCGGCGTCGCCCGGTTGATCTCGTCGGCGAGGACGACGTTCGAGAAGATCGGCCCCCGCTGGAGTTCGAACTCGCCGAGGTTCTCGCGGTAGATGTGGGTGCCCGTGATGTCCGCCGGCAGCACGTCGGGCGTCATCTGAATCCGTTGGTAGTCAAGATTCGCGGCGTGGGCGAACAGGTTGGCGATCGTCGTCTTGGCCACACCAGGAACCCCTTCGAGGAGGACGTGCCCGTTCGTCAGCAACGCGATGGTGAGCGCCTCTATCGCGTCTTCGTTCCCGACGAGGAGTTGCGACGTCTCGTCAAGGATGGCCTCGTAGACCTCTTCGGGAGCACTCATATACGAGACACTCGGGACGGCGACCACATATAACTGCGGTCTTAGCGTCCCGACGAGACGACCGTTCGACCGGCTACGAGAACCGCCCGCGCCGGGCGACGAGCGCGACCGCGCCGACGACGACCCCGCCGAACAGGAGTTGGAGCCCGCCGGAGCCCCGGAGCGCCCGGAGCGCGACTTGAAGCGGCGGGCGCTCTTCGGCGTGCGAGAAGTCCAACACGACGGTCGCCCGGTCGGCGACGAGCGCCTCGGCGAACGCCCGGTTGTCCGGCCGTTCGAGCATCGCGTTGATGAACACGCTCGGGTCGCTCACGACGACCACGTCGCCCGCGCCGAGGCGCTCTGTGGTCGCGACCGGGTGCGATTGGAGCGTCTCGCTCTCGTCGAGTTCGCCGTCGTCGTCGCGGTCGAGATACGAGAAGTTCGACGAGCGGACGAGAACGGTGCTTTCGTTTTCGGTCACCGTCGCCGGGTGGTTCAGCGTGAGTTGGCTCACGTCGCGGGTCAGCGGGTCCGCGGCGACGCGCGTCGCCACCGGGAGCGCGCCGGACTTGTACTGGTGGCGGTCGTCGCGGAGCGGCGTCTGGTTGATGCGCGCCGACGCGCCCAGTCGGGCGAGCAAGTCGTTGCCGTGCGGCCTGAAGTCGTCGGCGACGACGACGGTGCCGCCGGCCCGAACGAACGCTTCGATGCGGTCGGCCTCGGCGTCGGTGTAGCCCCGCTCGGGCGAGATGACGAACGCGACCGTGCCCGCCGGGTCGACCTCGCTGTACTCGGTGGTGTTGTAGACGACCTCGGTTTCGGCACCCGCGTCCGATGCGACCCCGCGGATTCCGGAGCCGCCGTCCCACGCGGCGTTGAACGCGCCGTAAGTAGACGAGGAGGTGCCCGCGCCGACGCCGACGCGAGGAGCATCGTGGCGAGGAGCGCCGCGGCCAAGAGGTGCGGATAGCCGACCTCGCGGGAGCCGACGCGCACTCAGAACACCCCCGGCGGGAGGATGTCGAGGATGCGTCTGACCACGATGTAGCCGAAGGCGACGAGGCCGCCGCCGATGAGCCACAGGAGCCGTCGCCGCCACGCGGGCGTCACCGCGACCGGCGCGGTGAGTTCGACGACGACGAGGAACCCGATGAGGGACACGACGAAGACCAGCTCGTACGAAAGCGAGTCGAGGAGGACTAAGACGAGCGTCGCGCCGAGCATCCAAGCGAGCTGGGCGCGGATGAATCGCTCGCGTCGTGCCGTTGCCATGCACGGTGGTGGACGGTGCGGGATAACTAAACTATCGCTTGCGGGAACGGTCGCGGGCGGTGTCGGGTCCGACGCGTCGGCGGCGTGGTGCGTCGTGACGAGGAGCGCCGCAGTTCAGCGGGACGCGACCAGAACGTACGCGACGACGGCGAGGAGGGAACAGACGGTGAGGAGTACCGACAGACCGGGGGCGCTCGTCTCCGTCCGCGACGGTGAGGACCGGGTCGCGGTCTCGCTCGCGGTTGCGGTTCCCGCGGTACCGACCTGTCCGTCCGTCGCGTTCTCCGCCGACGAGGATGTCGAGGAAGGAGAACTCGCGGTAACCCCGCCCGTCCCGTTTTCGCCCATAGCGGAGACGGTCAACTCGCCGGCGGTCTCTTCAGAGGCGGACCCCGAGTCGTCGTCCTGCGACGACGACCCGTCCTCGGAGGCGCGTTCGGTGGTGTTCGAACCCGCCTCGCCGACGGCGAGACTCCCGTTCTCGACGGCGTCGATTCGATAGCTGACGCCACCTTCGCTCCCGACATCGGCGACGTTCACGACGAGTGGTGACGTTCCGTTCGCGGTCCCCTCGACCGTGACCGTCGCGATAGTGACGGAGCCGGACTGCGACGTATCGATGAGTGCCGCGTAGAGGCGAACTCTCGACCGGCCGTCGCCGTACGTGACCTCGCTCAGCCCGGGGTCGGGGACGAACGACGCGTTCGAGACGGTCGCGACGGAACCGTCAACACTGAGAGTCACGTCGACGGCCCCGACGCCACCGCCACTGACGCCTTCGACGACGAGGTCGTACGTCGTCGTGGAGCCGACGTCCGTCTCTTGCGAGGCGGGCGACACGACGACCGAGACGCCGTCTTGTGCTGCGTTCGCCTCGGCGGGAACCGCGACGAGACCACAGCTGACGAGAACGAACAGCCCGAGGGAGACGACCAGAGCCTGTCGAATTGACATGCGAGTCGATACCGACGTGTTGAGAGTCGGACTACTTTTCTGTTCCGGGAGCGGCGGCGAGCGGAACGCGGCGGGGCACCCGTCGGCATATGGTGTGATGTTCATATGCGTGTTTTACCACGGCGTCGACGAGTCGGCACGACCGATGGGTGTTTTAGTCCTGTAGTCGTGACTGTCACTACCGACCGAGTAAGATGCTCGCCGCCACAGCCGTGTTCCCGTCCAGACGAGTCTCGAAGAGATGATTCGAACGCAACGAGGGACACGGGTCGTCGTCGGCATCGTGTGTTGTCTCCTCTTGAGCGCGACGCTCGCACCGGTTTCGGAAGCGGCGCGCCCTCCAGACGCCGAAGGAATGGCGTCCGAGCGTAGTGCGGTCGCGGCGACCGTCTCCGACCCCGCGAACAACACGACCGCACTCGACAACAACACGACTGCGCCCGACAACAGCACGACCGCATTCGATAACGACACGACTGGGAGCGACGTTCTCTCGGGCGCGGCCGCGTATCAACTGTCGCGTGCGGCGTCCGACGAACTGGTTCCGGTACTCCTCGTCTTCGACGGCCCGGCGCGCGAGTCACGCGACGGGGACGGTCGAAGCGACGCGGCGGCGCGCGCGCAACTCAGAGCAACGACCAACCGGACGCAGTCCGACGTGCGCGACTTCCTCGACGCCCGGCGGGCGAACGGGACCGCGGCCGACGTGAAACCGTTCTGGACTCGCAACGCGCTCGCCGTCGAGGCGACGCCCGCGGTCGTGCGAACCCTCGGCGGGATGCCGAACGTCTCCGCGATTCACTACGACCGGCCGATTTACGCGACGGGGTCGATGTCGCCGAGCGTCGCGGCGTACCTCGACGCGCTGTCTGCGTACGGTGACACGGTCCGAGCGGACCGCGTCCAGCGCGCGACGAGCGGCACGAGCGGGACGGGGTCGTGGAACCTCGAATCGATTGGTGCCGACGACGTACAGGACCGTGGAATCACCGGCGCGGGCGTGAACGTCAGCGTCATCGACAGCGGCATCGACGACAGCCACCCGGCGCTCCGCGGGCAGGTCGTCCGGTGGAAGGACTTCGTGGGCGACACCTCCCAGCCGTTCGACCCGTGGGGTCACGGCACGCACGTCGCGGGGACGGTCGCCGGGCGGGCAGACGCGAACAAATCGGTCGGCGTCGCGCCCGAAGCCCAGCTATTCGGCGCACGCGCTCGACGACGAGGGAGAAGGGAGCATGTCGGACGTGATGGCGGCGATGAAATGGAGCGCCGAGAACCGCGCGGACGTCGTCTCCGCGAGCCTCGGTGCCAGCCCGTTCCCGCTTGAATACCGCGGGGAACGGGGCGTCCGACCGAACGGGACCGGAGCGACCGACATCGAACTCTACGCGAACGGGTCGGGCGTGTACGGAAACGGGGCGCGGTACGACGGGTTCAAACCGGCGTACGTCTACGTGCTCGTCGAACCGACGCAGGTCGGCGGCGAGCAGATTCAGAGCGACGAGCGACAGGCCGCCGTCATGCGGAACCTCTCGGTGACGCTTCGAGACCCGGCGGGCGACACCCCGCTCAGGGGCGTCGACGCGGGCTGGTGGTTCGAGGACGGCCGCGTGCCGGAAGCAATCGCGTACCAGCGGTTCACCCCTCGGAACGAGACGGCAATCGAAACCCCCGGGAACTGGTCGCTCGCCGTCGAGAGCGACCACCCCGAGTCGGTGTCGTATCGGTACCGGGCGACGGCGTACTACCCGTCGAACGGGAGCGACCAGTTCTCCCGGTACGTCGACTCACTCGTGACGACGACGGACACGGTCGCGGTCATCTCGGCCGGCAACGCCGGGTTGCTTGGGAACCGCTCGGTGGCGAGTCCCGGCGCGTCGGAGGGCGCGATTACGGTCGGTGCAGCGCGGCAGACGGCGGCCAACGCGACCTCGTTTTCGAGCCGGGGACCGGTCGGCTTCGGAAGCGACCAGCGGCCGGGAATCGACCTCATCGCCCCCGGCGAGAACATCACGTCCGCGTACTCGACGTCACAGCGCGACGGGGACGAGCCGTACGTCACGCTCGATGGGACGTCGATGGCGGCCCCACACGTCAGCGGTACGATTGCGCTCCTGCTCGACGCGAACCCGAACGCGACTCCCACCGAACTGAGGCGGACTCTCCGGTCGACGGCGCAGCCGCTTCCGCAAGCGGAGTCGACCGTCGGCGCGGGGATGCTCGACACGTGGGGCGCGGTCAACGCGACGACCGAGCTGCCGCGCCCCGTGACGACCGACGCAGCGCCGCCGACCGACCCCGACGGTGACGGCCGCTACGAGGACGTCAACGGAGACGGCAACGTAACGCTCGCTGACGTGCAGGCGCTGTTCGCCCACCGCCACGCCGCGTCGGTCGAGGACACTCCGGAGGCGTTCGACTTCTCCGGGGACGGTCGCGTTAACGTCGTTGACGTGCAGGCGCTGTTCGCGGCGGCCAAAGAAAACTAGGCGGAGCCGGTCAGGTCGCCTCGGAGTCCGGGTCCGTCACGTTCACCCAGAGGTGAACCTCCTGGGCGGCGTTTTGGACCGTCGGTTCCGCGGGTGCCGACTCCGTGTACAGGAGGTAGGTGAGTCGGAGTCGGTCGCCGGTCATTGTCGGCGTGACCGCGTGTTCGGCCCGCCACGTCGAATCGGCGTCGACCGACGGTCGATACCGCGTGAGCGGTTCGCGTTCGAGAACCGTCGTGGTGTTGTTGGCGACCCGAACGCGCTGGAGTTGCGAGACGACGACGTAGTCGGTGGTCGTCCCCTCGTGGTTGTCGACGGCGACGGTGAGCGGCGTCGACTCCCCCGCGGTGAACTCCGTCGGGTAGTCCTCCGCGGCGAGTTGCCCGGACTGATTCTCCGTCAGCAGGTACACCTCGGAGAAGGACTCGCCGGAGCCGGGGGCGGCGACCACGTATCCGCCCACTCCGACAGCGACAACGACACAGAGCACCACCGCGACGCTGAGCGCCGCGTCGGTTCCCGAGTCGGGCGAGAACAGGTTCGATTTCACGCCCGCGACCCTGCTGCGAGACGGTACGCGGAACCGCTCGCTTTCGGGAAGGGCGCTCCGACGGCGCGACCCGACAACCGCGGCAGCGACCGTGAACAGGCCGACGGAGCCGACGATCGGAACGAGTCGTACCCCCCACGGCGTGAAGTTGAGGCCGAGCCCGAACAGCGAGACGAGCGCGATACTCGTCCCGAACGAGAGGGCGACGCGCTCGATGCCGTCGATTCCCGTCCGGTCGCCCGCGCCCGCGCCCGCGTCCCCGGCCGCGGTGACCGACCGCCCCGCTTCCGGAAACAGCGCGGAGACGAATGCGTACCCCGGGACGAAAAGGACGAACGGGAGGCCGAGCACGATTCGAAGCGGGGTGTCGCGAACGCCGGGGACGGCGACCGCGCCGCAGGTGAGAACGACCGCCACCACGACCGCGAGCAGGTCCGCCGGAGCGGCGCGAACCGAGCGCGGGACGAGAGACAGCCAGTCCGTATCGGAGGGCATCGACTATGGGTGCGCCAACGATTCACTAAAAGCGGTCGGTCTCACCGACCGACGCATTGACGGATCGGGTCGCGGGCGAGCGAGCGGGGCGCGCCGCGACCGGGTTACGCACTCTCGGCACGCGAGAGCGTGTCCAACACTTTGAGCGAGAGTTCGTTCGAAGAGATCTCCCCGTCTCGGTAGGCGTCGAACCACGACGACTTCGCGTACCACGTACCGAAACGAGACTCGGGGCTGTCCATGACGACCGCGTTCAGGCGCTCTGCTTCCCAGCCGTTCGCGACTCGATTGAAGAAGCCGCCGGCTATCGTCCCGATTTCCCCGCCGACTTGCTCGTACTGCTCTTCGTTCGAGACGTACGTGAGTTCGACCGTGTTCGACGGCGGCTGGGGGAGGAGTTCGACGACGGATATGCCTTCTTGTTGGAGGAATGACCGGAAGTCGTCCGCCTGCTCGGCGTACGGTGACGGTGTTTTCGTCGGGAGCGTCGTCGACGGCTGGGGCGAGTCCTCGGTCTCGGACTCCTGTGTACAGCCGGCTATCCCGACGACCGCCGCAGAGAACGCAGTAAGAAACCGGCGTCTTCGCATGTCGTAACGAGACTCCCCGACCACCTTTAATGTGACCATGCTCACGAAACGACCGCATAGTTGTCGGTTTGAGCGAGTGTCAATACAGCCGGACGGTATTATTCAGGTATATGAGCGTGAATAAATCCATGGGTGATACAGAAGTATTTTATCGCTCGTATCAGATGAACATACCATGAGGCCTACAACCAGCAACAGGACTAAATTATTGAGTTTAGTTCTGACGGGGGTTGTGGTTCTATCGATGGTGGTAGGGCCCGTTAGCGCGAGCACCCTCGCCTCAGAAGACGCATCGGCCTCACTCAGCGGAGGGGGTTCAGCTCCGATTGATGGAGCGACGACACCCGCGGTGAGTGACGAGCTGAAGATAGATGCCGGAGAGAACATCTCCGTGTGGCAGTATTCGCTGCTAACACTCCGGCCGAATAATCCAGCAGCGTCGAGTGAGTTTGTCACACTCGACGACGTCCCGTACATCAGCCACGAGATACGGAACACGAATATCTTCGTCGGGACGAGCGACCTGGAAACCAGTTTGGACAAAAACCGAATCTACGTCTTCAACAAGACGGAGATTACCGCGACGTTCAATCCGGGCAAAGCCGGAAAGAGCAGCGTGGTCGACGGGGAGAAAGTCCAACTGGTCGCTGTCCGCCTGAAGGAGGGCGCGAAGCAACCGGGTGGCATCAGCGATATCGGCAAACTGCTCACCACGAGCGAAGACACGAACGCCGAAATCGTCGACGAGTTCACGGGGAGAGCGGAGAGCAGAACTTCAAATTCACCCCCGACAAGTCCGGGCAGTACATCTTCGCGACGGTTCTCGTCGAAAACAGCACCGACCCGGGTCTGGTACAGGGCTCCTCGGCCGGTAACCTCACCGCCGAAGGGAACGTGACGGTCGTCGGCTTCGACCACTTCCTCGTGCAGGACGGTCGGTCGACGGTGACGCCGCCGGACGTCGCCGCAGTCGGCAACGACGTGAACGTCGACGTCGACGCGTCGAACCTGGGCACGGACGACGTTTCGCACACGACGATTCTCCTGAACGAGTCCGTCCTCGGCGACCAACAGCAGACGATTCAGCTCAACGGGAGCGAAATCGAGGAGATTCAGTCGTCCATCGACCGAATCGAAGGGGCGACCGACGTGAAGCCCGGAACGAACTTCGCCGGGAGCACGCTGCCCGCGAGCCGATACAACGGGAACACGAACATCGTCTCGCTGCTCTCGCGGTTAGCCGGTGAAGACAGCGTGACGCAGACCGACGACACGGTCATCTACACGAGCATCAACGGAACCGTCGGCGGACCACAGGAAACTGTCACGCTCCGCACGACGGAGAACTTCACGCCCGGCGAATACTCGGTCATTCACTTCGCGACCGCACAGAACGGGACGGCGACGCTGAGCAACAAAGCGAGCGTCGACCTCGTCAACGGCGTCCAGCTCAACATCGAGCCGAGCGCTGTCGAAATCCAGCAGGGCGACAGCGTCACGCTCAACGTCACCCGGGCAGACACCGGTGACCGCGTCGCCGGCGCGAACGTGACCTACAACGGCAAGACGTTCACGACCGATTCGAACGGTCAGGTGACGTTCACGCCCGTCGAGTCCGGAACCGCGACGGCCACGAAAGCGCCGTCTAACGGAACCGCGTACGTCTCGGCGAGCGTCGACCTGTCCGTCGAGACGCCGAACATCGAACTCACCGACTACAACGTCTCGTCGACGTCGGTGACGACGGACGAGACGGTGACGGTCAACGCGACCGTCGAGAACGCCGACGACTTCGGCGGGAACTTCACGGTCGACCTCAAGCGCGACGGCCAGACCGTCGAGTCGAAGACGGTGTTCGTCGGTGCAGGCCAGACCGTCGTCGAGCAGTTCGAACTGAGCTTCGACACGCCGGCACGTACGATGTCACGGTCAACGACGCGACGCCGACGGCCATCGAGGTCAGCGGTGTCCCGGACATCGTCTACTCGAACCTCACGGTTCCGAGCCAGGTCTCGCCCGGTGACACGACCGTCGTCAGCGCCGACATCCGTAACAACGGGACCGGCACCGGCGAGTACAACGCGTCGCTCGTCATCGACGGGACGGCCGTCGAGTGGATGAACGGGACACTCGCGCCCGACGCGTCCACGACGGTCACCTTCGAGAAGGAACTCGGACCCGGCACGTACCAGATCGCGGTCGACGGGCTTCCCGCCCAGACCGTGACGGTCGACACGCCGCCGAACCTCGAGTACTCGAACCAGCAGGTCAACACGACCGAAATCGGACTCGAAGACGCGGTCAACGTGAGCGCGACGGTCACGAACACCGGCGACGTGTCGGACACGTTCACCGCGACGCTCTCGGTTGACGACGAAATCACGCAGACGAAGTCCGTGACGCTCGGAGCGGGCGAATCGAAGACCGTTTCGTTCGTCGTCTCCGGTCTTTCGCTCGGTGAGCACACGGTCCGTATCGGCGACCTCTCACCGGAGACCGTAACCGTGAAAGCGCCGGACATCGCGCCGACGCTCTCGGTCGAAACCGACGTCACGAAAGGCGTCGTGCCGGTCAACGCGACGGTCGAAAACCTCGGTAACGTCGATGCGACGGGCGTCGACGCCATCGTCGAGGCGAAAGCCGACAACGGCGGGTCCTGGGAAGAACTCGCCAGTCGGACGGTCGACCTCGACGCCGGCGAGTCGGTCGCGATCAACACGTCGCTCGCACGCGTGGACGCGCGGAACTACTCCGTTCGCGTCGTCGCGGACCCGGCTGACGAGATTGCCGAGGCGAGCGAGACGAACAACGAAGTCGAAACGCGCGTCACCGGCGGCCCGCTCGCGAAGGGCTACGTCAAGCTGCCCGACGGGAGCCCCGCCGTGGACGACCTCGTCTACACGAGCCGCACGAACCCCGGCGACGAGCCGTGGTCCGTCGGACGAACGTTCACCGACGAGAACGGTCGGTTCCTCGTGCCGGTCGTCAACGGAACCGAACAGACGATCGCGTACGTGCAGGACGGAACGAGCGGCTGGAGCGGCGACCACCCGCGCGACGGGTCGCCCGACATCTACTCGCTTCACACGACGCGCGGAACCGAGCGGGTTCTGAACGTCGGGAACACGACGCTTCCCGACGCCGGCCTGCTCAACGTCACCGTCGTCGACCAGGACGGTGACCCGGTGGAGAACGCGACGATTGCGGTCCACCACAACAACGACGGCACGCGTTCGGGTGTCGCGTACAAGTCCAACGCCGAGGGACTCTTCCCGGCCGGTGAAGGCGACAAGACCGGCATCGAGGTCCGCGGCGACATGGAAGTCCGCGTCACGCCGCCGGAGAACGACCGGTTTGTCAACCGGACGTACTGGCAGAACCTCACGGTCGACACGAGCGGCGCGAACCTCACCTTCCGTCTCGCGGAGGGTGCTGACCTCTCGCCCGAACTCGATGTCAAACAGCGACAGCGGTTCAACGACGGCGTGAACGCTCCGTGACCGTCTCGAACGACGGTCTCGTCAACGTCTCGAACGCGACGGTCAACCTGACGGTCGAGGCCGCAAACGGTGCGACGGAGACGTACACGAAGTACACCGGTAACCTCTCCGACAGTGCCGACGCGCCGAACAACGAGACGACGCTCACCTACGACCTGACCGAGTTCGCCGCGGAAGAGCTCCTCGGTGATCTCGCACAGGGCAACGCGAAGGTGACCGCGACGGTCGACCCGGCGAACGATATCCCTGAGACGGACGAGACGAACAACCAGGTCGTCAACTCCACGCGCGTGGTCTACGCCGACCCGGCGGTCCGCATCCAGGGACAGAGCACGGCGCTCCAGAGCCAGAAGGCGACGTTCGTCGTGTTCACGAAGAACAACGGTACCGCGAAGACCGGTGAGTTCAACGTGACCGTCGACTACGACGACGGGACGACGGAGAACATCACCATCGCGAACCTCGGCGTCAACCAGCCCAACACGACGCGCGTCACCCACCGCTTCCTGACCGGTGGTGACAAAGTCGTGAGTGCGACCGTCTCCGACGGCGTCCCGTTCGACAACAACGAGTCGACGAAGGACGTCACGGTGAAGCCGTACACGCTGAGCATCGAAAACGACGACGTCTCGGTGCCCTCGACGGTCGTGAACAACTCGACCGTCACCGTTCTCGCGGAGTTCAACGCGAACCACCCGTCCGACGTCAACGCGACGGTCTCGCTCCCCGCGGGGCTCGAACTCGCCGCCGGACAGAGCGCTGAGAAACAGGTCCGGTCGTCGGCAAAGGGCGGCTCGGTCGCCTGGAAGGTCCGCGGCAACACGACCGCGGACATCGAAGACGCGCAGGTAGACGTCACCGTCGAAGCGTTCGGTGAGAGCGACACGGCGTCCGCGACGACGAACGTCACGGTGCCGAAGGTTCGCTACACCACGACGAACGCGACGACGCTCAAGAGCGCGGGCGAGACGCAGTCGCTCGCACTCAACGTCTCCAACGCGACGACCTACGAACACACGCTCAACGTGACCGTGCAGTCCGGGACGGACGGGCGGACGCTACAGGGTCTCGAATACCTGTTCTCCTACCCCTACTGGTGTGTTGAACAGACGACGACCCAGATGATGTCCGCGCTCCGGACCGACCAGTACTACCGTAACGGCGACATCCCGAGCAACTACAACCGCGACCGTGCGAACAGCACGATCAGCGCGGGTATCAGCAAGCTCGCCGACGAGCCCACGCCCGGTGCGTACTTCAACATCTCTCAGCACGACAACGGCGCGTGGAGCATGTACGGCAACAACCCGCGCGGTGACCTGTTCTACACCATCTACGCCCTGCAGGCGCGAGCGCCGTCTCCGACGACACGGTGCAGAGCAACCGCACGGACGTGAACAAGAGTCTGCAGAACATCAACCAGAGCGGTGCGGTGCTCTGGCTGGCAGACAAACAGCGCAACGACGGAAGTGTCCGCCCGAGCGGCTACTTCCTCCGCGACGACGCCTCCGCGACCGCCTACACGACGGTCGCAATCGACCGCGCTGGCGACGACCTCAACGCGACCGCACAGACGGCCGCCAACGAGTTCAGCGTCGACGCCGCGGTCTACCTCATCGAACAGCAGAACAGCGACGGAAGCTGGGAAGCCGGTACGAAAGAAGCGCAGGCGACCGCCTACGCGGTGCAGGCGCTCGCAGCGGTCAACGACAGCGACACCCTCCGGAATCAGGTCAACAACGAGCTGAGTTCCGGTAACGTGTCGATGGCCCTCGACAGCGGTGTCGAGTGGCTCGTGGCCAACCAGCAAGCGGACGGGTCGTGGGCCGGTTACACGAACTCTCCGTACTGGAGCAACGTCGGCGAGAAGGCCCGCGCGACGGGTAACGCGATCATCGCGTTGAACGACGCGGCAGGGTACACGGCGACGAGCAACGGAACCGTGTCCGACGGCGTCGGCTACCTCGTTGGCATCTACCAGCAGGGCGGCTCCTTCGGGAACACGCGTGCGACCGGCGTCGCCATCGACGCCCTCACCACGGCGGACCAGCGGAACGCCGGTTCGCAGACGGTGACGATCGAGATCAACTCGAGCGTCACGAAGGAAGTCAGCGTCGACGGTAACACGCCGAGTGCGACGGTGACGTTCACCACTGACGAACTCGACACGCTTCGTGAGACCGGTAACATCACGCTCACCGTCGAGAACGAGACTCGCGTTGTCGTTGGTGCCGAATCCGAGCAACTCGTCAACGAACAAGAGTACGAGGACACCAACTAAGGAGAAACGATGACACGAAAACTTTCAACGACACTGGCTGCCCTCCTGGTCGTGGCATCGATATCGTTCGGTGTCGGCCCGGGCGTTGTCTCTGCTGCGGACCCGTTTAGCGTCGCCATCGACGCGCCGGACGACCTCAGCACGGACGGGAACCAGACGATTGCAGTAACGGTTACGAACAACGACGACACCGCGCTCCTCAACCCGCTCGTGGAGGTTCCGATCAGCAGCCCGGTCGCGCTCCCGAACGGTGCCGAAGACGCGGTCTACGTGAATAACACGGCGGATCTCCGGGACGCGGTCGTCCAGGAGAGTACGATTTCGACCGGCGACTCTCTGCTCATCACGGGCGAGGTAGTGCCGGCCGGCGAGTCACGGACCTACCACTTCAACGTGACCGTCTCGTCGGCGGGGACGACGTCGCTGACCGCTGACGTGCGCCCGATGTACAACGAGCCGAACAACGTCCGCACGAGCGAACAACTCGACGTGAGCGGTGTCGGGACGGTCAACGCGAGCGTCGTGGACAACGGCGGAAACGCCGTCAGTGGCGCGTCCGTCGTCCTCGACGGTCAGACCCAAGCCGACGCGGTCAGCGAGATCGTGCTCGAAGGCGACCACACCGTCGGCTCGAGCCTGACGGACGCCCCCGAGTTCACCGTCGGAGTCGGTATCTCCGAGACGGCGTCTGTCACCTTCGTCGACGGCGACGACAGCATCCAGCCGGTTGCCTACGTCGGTTCGGAACCGACGCTCGTCGGCGACACGACCTCGGAGACGGACGGCAACGCCGAGACGCCCGTCAACACGACGGTGTCCGTGACCATCTCGAAGACCGACGGCACGGTCGTCTACGACATCGCGCCGCCGAGCGACAAGCCGCTCCGCGGCGACGGCACGGCGACGACGGACGCGAACCTCGTCGAACAGACGACGGTCGACGGCGAGACGCGGGTCCGCCTCAACGAGACTGACGTCGGAACGCAGGTCACCGTCGAGTTCGAAGGCTACGAACTCGGGAACGCGGACCTCGACGACAACGTCGACGCGGACGACGCGTCCGCAATCGCACAGGCCGCCTCGAGCGGCTCTGACGCCGCCTACGGTGACGTCAACGGCGACGGTCAGGTGAACGCGATTGACGCGATGCTCGTCCAGCAGTACAGCGAGAACAACCGTGATGCCGACTACACCATCGGGGGTGCATAACTCATGAACACGAAACAGCTACTCGCGGTAGCGATGTGCACCGCCATGCTCGTCAGCGCAGTCGGCGTCGGCGGCGTCGGTGCCGCGACCGCCAAGACGGTCTCCGTCGACACGGTCGCGTCTCTCGACGAAAGCTCCGCGGACTCGGCGGCGACGCTCACCGCGTACAACGTCGAAGACGCGGACGGTATCGGGTCGTACGAACTGAACATCAGCTACGACGACAGCCTGGTCGACGTCTCGGTCGCCGGGAACTCCCGGTTCAACGTGGAGACGACCGACCACGGCAACGGAAAGCTCACCGTCGTCGGGTACACGGGTGAGACCTCCGGGTCGACCGGGAACGTCTCGCTGGCCGACCTGACGGTGACCGCCCAGTCCGTCGGGAGCGACACCACCGCGTCCATCGACGTCACCGTCGAATCGATCACGGACACGAGAGGGAACCTCCTCTCGCACAGCGGCGACGCGACGAGCGTCGACGTGAAGGACCTCGACGGCAGCACACCGACGCCGTCCACGCCGACCACCGAAGCCCCGTCGAGCGGCGGTGGCGGTGGTGGCGGCGGCGGAACCGTTCCGAACAGCGGGACCTACGACAGCGTCCGGCTGTTCTACGGTTCGCAGGTCAGCGCGTCGCTTCCGGACGGCGCGACGGTGACGAACGTCGACGTGGCGTTCGGGAGCCAGGGAACCGGTGAGGTTATCGTCCGCGAACGGTCGAGCCTCCCGGGAACCGTCGGTCAACCGGCGAATCCCGCAGTCGGGTTCGTCCAGATCGACGTCCCAAGCTCACTCGAGGATTCACCGTCGACGGTGACGATGACCGTTCGGCAGAGTCGACTGGACGACCTGGGCATCACCGCACAGGACCTCCAAGTCGAACGCTACAACGACGAGACCGGTGAGTGGGAAGTGCTCGACACGCGCGTCGCGAGTCAGGGCAACGGGCAGGTCGTGCTCGAAGCCGACACGCCCGGCTTCTCGTACTTCGCCGTGACGTCGAAGCAGGCCGTGACGACAACGACGACCACGGCCGACGACGGCGAAACGACGACCGCTGACGACGGCGAAACGACGACCGGAACGTCCGGCTTCGACGACGAGACGACGACCGAAGAGCCGACGACGACCGACTCGGTCATCCCCGGCTTCGGCGTCACCGCCGCGCTGATTGCGCTCGTCGCAATCGCGCTCATCGCGGTGCGACGCGAATAACTCGCGTCACTCGTCACCGCTGTCGGAGTTCTTTTTTGTAATCGGCTACGCAGACGACGAGCTTAGAGTCGAACAGTCGTACACGGCGTCGGCCACGCCACGAGTGACAGTCTCCGGTGCGGCACGCCACGCGAGTCTGCCACCGTGCTGTGGAACGCACACTCGGTGGAAAGGCTACCGTAGCGCGGCGTGATCCGCTGACATCAGAGAGCTGTCGCCTCGCCTGGACGCCCACTCAGTCATCGAGCCGTAGCTGGGGCAGTTCGGACGAGGTGGCGTGAGACGACACAAGAGAGACACGGCCTATCGGGGTGCCGAACGAGCGATGCGGAGCAGGAAGACGAGAACGGAGAAGCGCGTCGGCCGCTCAGGAGCGACGGCGGAGCAGACCGATGCCGGCGAGGCCGACTACGCCGGCCAGCGAGATGCCGAACGGCCCCCAGAGGGGAGCGGCCGTTTCGGTCGTGGTCGCCGTCGTCGACTGCATCGTCGAAGTCTCGGTGGACGTCGTCTCCGTTCCGTTCGAGTCAGTAGCCGCGGTCTCCGTCGTCGCCGTCGAAGGCGACTGTTCGTCTTCGTTCGCGTCGTCCCCGTCGTCCCCGTCGTCCGTGGGCGTCGGCGAGTCAGTCGTCGTCGCCGTCGCCGTCGCGTTCTCTCTCGCGGCCGCCGTGGCCGTCGTCGATGCGGTGGATTCGGTCGTCTCCGTGGTCGTCTCGTCGGGTTCGTCCGTCGAGTCTGCGTCTTGGAGCGACCCCGCTTCGACGACGCTCACGGACTGCGTGCCGCTCACCGCGACGAGTTCGGGCTCACCGAACACTTCGTCGTCGGTCTGCGCGGCCGAATAGAGGCGGTAGTCGCCCGGCGAGAGCGACGCCACGTCGACGGTCGCCGTGTAGTTCAGCCCCGTCTGTTGGGTCGCGGTCGCGCGGACAGACGTCGATTCGTTCCCGAGAACGACCTCGACGCCGGCCGGCGGCGATTCGACGTCGGAACTGGCGTCCGAGAGGTTCACTTCCACGAGGAGTTCGTCGTCCGCCTCGACGCGGTCTGCCGCGGTCTGCTCGACGTCGAACCCGTTGATGATGAACGGCTCGACCGCGTAGACGGTTTCAGTTCCGTTCGTGAGCGCGATTGCGTACGTGCCGGGGTCGTAGCGGTCGAGCGAGAACGACGCCGAGGCGGAGCCGCCGCCGTCGACGTAGTGGTTGTCGCGGAGTCGCTGTTGACTGTCGACGACGCGGATGGAGTACGAGGGGCCGGACGGTCCGTCGGCCGAAACGGAGACCGTTCCATCCTCGGACGCGCTGCCGATGGCTTCGATGGTCTGGTCTCCCCACTGGGTCGAAATCGTCCGGTCGGGGATATCGAGGTCGTCGTCGATATCGACGTCGTAGTCGGCGCTTTGTGCCGCGGTCAACGGAGCGACCGTCGAACACACCAACACGAGCGCCAAGAGGAGGGCACGAGACGAGTGCATGTGCCAGCCTCTACACCCGTCTGGGGTAAGTGCATTGTCATGGCGAGTCGAACAGTCAGCGGTGGAGTAACCGCCCGACGTCGAAGCGAACGAAGGGCGTCGCCGCGATGACGGCGCTACAGACCGCGAGGCAGACCGCCCCGAGAGCGGACGCGGCGACCAGCCCCGGGGTGAACGGGACGGCGAGTCGAATCCCGAAGACCACGAGCACGTCCGCCTGTTCGAGCAGCCACAAGAGCGCCGCCGCAAACCCGAACGAGAGCGCCGCCGCGGGAATCGCGAGGCGGACGGCGTCGGCCGCGAGCAGGGCGAGAATCCGCCGTCTACTCGCGCCAGTCGCGCGGTAGATGCCGATGACGCGACGGTTCGCGTGGACCGCCTGCGCGAACGTCGCGGTCGTGCCGCCGATGGTGCTCAGCCCGGCGAGCGAGACGAGCACGACGAACAGCAACTGCACGTTGCCGAAGACGTTCTCGATGGCCCGGCCGATGCCGGTGCCCTCGGTGTACTCGCCGCGGCTGCTGAGCGTCGCCGCGACGCGTTCGTCGCCGGTGACGCGGTAGGTCGCCGTCGAGATGACCGACCCGTCGACGACCAGTCGGAGGTCGTAGGTGCCCGGCGGCGGGTCGTCACCGAGTCCGACCTCGGACGCCGCCAGTTCGATTTCCGAGACGTTCCCGCCGGTCAGTTCGACGGTCCGGGTCTGCGTGCCGCCCGGCGAGACGAGGGTGAGGTTGCGGACGAGGAAGCGACCCCACGGGTTGGCGACGCGTGCGGTCACCGTCGGATTCGTGAGTCGCGACCCGGTCGACGGCGAGACCGTCAGCCGCCCGCCGAGTCGCTGCGGCGCGTCGCGTTCCACGGTGAGCGTGTGTTCCTCCGCGACGTAGCCGTCTTTCGAGAGCCGCAGCGTGTACGTGCCCGGCTCGTCGGGAACCCGCATCGGGACGCCGCCCCGGGCGTCCGTCGTCGCACTCCGGCCGTCGAGCGTGACGGTCACGCCGGAGACCACGGACTCGTTCGGCGTCGTCGCCGGTACGACGAGCGTGGAGCCCGGCGGCGCGCGGGTCGGGTACTCGGACGGAAGCTGGAGCGTGTTCGGCCGGTACACCGTTACCGAGCGAGTGACGCCGTCGGTGGCGAGTTCGTACGTCCCAGCGGTCCGAAAGCTCGTCTCGAACGACAGCCGTGTCGATTCGTCGCTCCCGAGCGTCACGTCTCGTTCGAGCGTTCGGT
Source organism: Haloferax sp. ATB1 (assembly GCF_000730175.1). Classification (NCBI taxonomy): domain Archaea; kingdom Methanobacteriati; phylum Methanobacteriota; class Halobacteria; order Halobacteriales; family Haloferacaceae; genus Haloferax; species Haloferax sp. ATB1. The sequence goes on from NZ_JPES01000112.1 coordinate 18,109, forward strand.
TCCCCACGCGGACCGCGACCGTCTCTGTCGCCGCGGCGGACCCGAGGTTCCGAACCGTCGCGCTGAATCGATACGTCGCGTTCGTCTGGACCTCGGACGGGCCGGAGAGGCTCGTCACGAGCAGTCCCGACGAGCGGTTCTGCAGGGACGCGAGCCTCGAAGACGCGTTTTTCGTCCGAATCAAGTGCACCGTTCCGGGACCTGTCGCCAGCGGCTGCGTCGTTTCGAGCGGAACGACGAGCTGGTCGTTCGTCACGCCGCTTCCGGTGAACGTCCCGACGATTGTGACGCGTCTGACCCCGGGCGTGACGCTCCCGCCGAGCGTCACCGTCTCGCCGACTTCGAGCCCGAGCGTCCGCGCGAGGTCGGTTCCGACGACGGCTTCGTCGGCACGCTGCGGGGCCGTGCCCGCGACTAACGACGCGTCGGTGACCGAGCTGAACGCGGTGTAGTTCGCCCCGCGGACGAGGTACGGCGTCCGGCCTCGGGTCTGGGCGTAGATAACCTCCGGGCTGGCCGTGATACCGTACGACCGGAGGACGGTCGCGTAGTTCTCGTCGATGCGGCTGTTGAGGGGGTGTGCGGCACCGCTCTCGACGACCGTCCCGCTCGACGTGGTCGCGAGGGGGGCGAGCGCGCCGCCGATAGAGCCCGTCAAGAGGATGATGAGCATGAAGACGGCGAGCGTCGCCGCCGTGGGGGTAAACGCCCGCCAATCGACGAGCGTCGGCGAGGCGGCCGCTTGGAAGCGGCGAATCGGCTGTGGCCATCGGCCGGCGGCCCGGTGCGGTTGGTCGAAGCTCGGGTCACCGCGGACGACCGGAAGCGCCGCGAGAACCCCGGCGAAGAGGCCCATCACGAGGAGGAACCCGGCGATGGCGAGGAGCGAAACCGCGATGTCGGCGGTCACGGTCGTCTGAAGCGACACCGGGAGGCCCGCGTACGTCGCGGCGTTGACGGCGCCGTTGGTCACGACCACGCCGAGCGCGTAGCCCAACGCGACGCCGACGAACGTGAGCGACAGCACGCGGCCGAGGAGAATCGCGAGGATACGCCACGGCGACGCCCCGGTCGCGCGAGCGACGCCGATGAGACGGGTTCGGTCCCGAATCGACATCTTCGTCACGTTGTACACGACGACGAGAATCAGGAGCCCACCGGCGAACGCGGCGACCGACAGCGTCCGGACGACCTGCGTGATGCCGCCCGCCAGAAACGGGAGCGCCGCGATGAGCGGGACGCTCGTCGCCGACGCCGGGCGTCCGGACTCGCCGGTGTCGAACACGAGCGCGCCGCTCGTTCCCAGCCGCTGGACGGTGTCGGTGTCCGCGACGTACCACGAGTCGGGGAACAGCGTCTCGTCGACGCGGTGCGGCGAGACGGTCGTCGAAATCGTGTTATCAGGCCCGGCTAGCTCCGCCGCCTGTACCGTCGATACCGGCCCCGAGACGCCGTCTGTCGGTGGTCTCGGGAGTGCCGCCGATTGCCACGCGACCGACGCGCCGGAAATCGTCTGCGGCGCGTCGGGGGGTATCCCGACGACGCGGCGAGTCTCGCCGTCGGGGAGCGTGACGGTGGTGACCGCGACGACAACCTCACCGTCGTCGGCGGCGGCGACCGCGTCCTCGTAGGACCCCTCGTAGGTGACCGTCGCCGAACTCGACAGGTCGGAACTGAGCGTTCCGGTGTAGGTGGCCGCGGTGAGCAACAGCAACGCGGAGCCGAGGAGGAACGCCGTCGTGACGGCGACGACCGCGATGCTCAGCCACTCGCGGCGCGACCACCTCGAGAGGAGCGCTGTCGCATAGCGCATGTTATCCGAGGCGACTCATTGACGGATGCGCTCGTCCGGTTTCCGGCGGAGCGAGCCGTCTATCAGCACATGCGTCTCTTCGAACTGGTCGGACAGCGTGGGGTCGTGGCTGATGACGACGAGCGCGGTGTCCGTCTGGTCCTTCACACGGAACAGGAGGTCGAGAACGCGCTCTGCGGTTTCGGGGTCAAGTTGCCCCGTCGGCTCGTCGGCGAAGACGACGTCCGGCCGGTTCGCGAGGGCGCGGGCGATGGCGACGCGCTGTTTCTCCCCGCCGCTGAGCGTCGCCGGATACTGGTCTTTGAGGTCTAAAATGTCGAGGGCGTCGAACAGCGTGTCCAGCCACGCCTCGTCTCGGCTCCGGGTGTGGTCCTGCGGGAGCGCGGCGTTGTCCCACGCGGTCAGGTCCGGGATGAGCTGGAAGTCCTGAAACACGAACCCGATTGCGTCCCGTCGGAGGACGGCGCGCTTCCGCTCGGGGAGCGCGCTCGTGTCGTCGCCGTGGACGTACAGCGAGCCGCTGGTCGGAGTGCTAAGCAGTCCGAGGACGTTGAACAGCGTCGTCTTCCCGGCACCGCTCGGGCCTTGAATGAGGAGGGACGTGTCAGGCTCGACGGTGATGGAGACGTCCGCGAGAATGGTGGAGTCACCGCGTTCGACGGTGAGCGAATCGCCGCGCAGTACGGGGCCCGTCATCGATATGCTCCCTTCATGCTTCACCTATGTATAGTGTACGGCTACTCGGTCAGACCGTCCGGTTCGTCGCGGCCGTGCACGTCGCATTCCCGACCGGCCGGGACACCGAGACGGGGTCGTTCCCGGTGTTGGCGTAGACGACGTTCCGCGTCGCGGTCCAGTTGGCGTACACGGCCGGGGAGACGGTCTCCGGCGCGTTCGGGAAGAGGTGCGCGCCCGACGTCGTCCACGAGCGCTGCGAGATGACGAGACAGTCGGGGCTCGGCCCGCCGGAGAGCCAGTTCGCGACGGCGCTGTAGCCGACCTGCGCGTTGAAGTAATGCGTCCCGACCCGCGTCAGCGAGTGGTCGCTCAGCCACGGCGAGTCGGTGTGCGTGGAGGCGAACCGGACGCCTTCGAACTCGGACTCGTAGGTCGTAGAGGGAACGGTCGCGGTGTCCATCGTGAGGTACGCGAGCGGTGCGGTCGCGAGCGTCGACACGAGCACGACCGCGACGAGCGCGAGACGGAGCGCGCGTCCCGACGTCGAACGCGAGACGCCCTGCAGGAGGCGAACGAGGACGAGTCCCACGAGCATCGCCGCCGGAACGTGCAGGAACGTCTGCGCGCGCATGACCGTATCGTAGTACTCGGGAGTGAGCGACGCGGTGAGGCCGAACCCGATGATGGTGACCGGCGCGAGGAACATCGCCGTCGGTATCGCGCCGCCGCGGTACGACTCGAACAGGTCGAGCCCGAAGGCGGCGGTGACCGCGAACACGCCGAGAATCGCGACGAGCCCCAAGATGAGCGGCGGCGTCGCGGTCGTGCCCGGGAATATCGGCGAGACGGCGTTGAGCCCGACGATACCGAAAAACGACCCGACGACGGCGAGATACGAGACCTGTTTGACCCGGCGACCGGTCCGTTGCACCCACACGATGCCGATGGCGAGGAGGATAAGCCACGCGAGAAAGAGCCCGGGGTAGGCGGTGACGCGGCCCACGTACGGAACGCTGAGCGTCGTCGACGACTCGGCGAAGCGGTAGTACGAGAACATGTACGCCCAGAAGGCGACCGCGAGCGCGCCCGGACCGAGCACCGACCGCAGCGACAGGCGAACGGAGATGTGGCGCACGACGAGCGCGGTCACCACGAGCGCGGCGATGAACGTCGAGAACGTGTGCGTCATCGGGAACACGGCGAGGAGAAGCCCGACGACGAGCCACCAGCGAAGGCGCTGACTGCGGAGCGCGAGATGCAGGCAGAACGCGAGCGTAATCACGAGGAGGATGCCGAGAATCTCCTCGTCGGGAACGGCGGTCCGACGGAGGAACAGCCCCTGAATGGCGAGGAGTGTCGCCGTCACCGCCCCAACCGCCGTGGCGGTCTCGTCGCGCGACCCGGTGTCGTGGAGCACGCGGCGAGCGACGACGCCACCGACAAAACAGATAACCCCGCCGACGACCGTCGCGAGCGGTTGAATCGCTCGGAGGGAACGGCGTCGGTGACGAGCGACACGACGCTCAGATAGGTGCTAAACACGAGGGTGTCCGCTCGTTGGGTGAGCGGGAGCGCACCCGTCTCGGTGGCCGTCTTCGCTAACCACGCGTAGTCGAACCCGTCGAGCGTGGAGGGATAGCTGCTCCAATAAAGGGGGAGGGCGCGGAGGGCGAACGCGAGGGCGACAGCCGCGATGAGAATCGCGAACCCGCGGCGGCGTCCGTTACTCATTGGTGATACTATCCTTTCCCTCGGGCTCCGGTATATGTCTATCCACTAAGAGTGCGGCGGGGTCCTGAACTAACAGATAGCCCGTCGCGAGACAGGCGCTCGTGACCGCGAGTCCGAGGCCTGCGAGAACCATCCCGGCGACGACGCCCGGGGAGAACACCGGCGTGAGCGCGACGCCGAACACGCGGAGTTCGCCGAGCGACAAGAGCGCCGTCACGGCCGCGGTCGCGATGGCGAACGCGGCGACCGACGCGAGGAGTCCGATTTTGAGCGTGTCGAAGAGGACGAGCCGGAGGATGTCGGTCCGGCGCGCCCCGGTCGCGCGGTACACGCCGATGGTCTTCCGAACGCCGTAGGTGCTCCGCGTGAACGCCGCGGTCGTGCTCCCGACGGTCATGAGGCTCACGAGCGCGACGACCGCGGCGAGGAGCACTTCGAGGTTCCCGAAGACGAGCTGAATCGCCTGCGCGATGCCGCCGCCGCTGGTGTAGCGACCGCTCCCCGCGAGCGCGGTCGCCAACCGCTCGTCGCCGCGGACGCGATACGTGAGCGTGGCCGGTTCGCTCGCGCCGACCTGCGACGAGACGGTGTACTCTCCGGCCGGCCGCTGCGGGAGGGTCACAGCGACGCGACTGCTCCCGCCGGGTGCGAGCGAGACGGCGCGTTCGACGTCCGTCCCCGGTCCGCGGACGGCCACCGTCGCGTTCAGTGGCCGCGTCCACGGGTTGGCGAGGCGCGTCGTCACCGTCGGCGACGTGAACAGCGTCGGCGTCTGCGGCGAGAGCGAGAGCGTCTGGACCGGCTGTCGAGTCGCGTCCGCGGAGACGGTGACCGTGGTGTTGCGCTGTTGCGAGTCGGCGCGAGCCGAGACGACGTACGTCCCCGTGTCGTTGAACTGGATTCGGGTCGTCCCGTCGGCGTCCGTCGTTCGGGTCTGACCCCGGCCGTCGACCGAGACCGTCGCGTTCGCGACCGGCTCGCCGCCGCGTGTGACGCCGATTCGCGGCGCACCGCCGACGGGTATTAACGTCGGGACGGTCACGCTGAGCGGGTCGACGACGCGGCCTCGCTCGTCGACCGTCACCGACTTGGTCACGTCGGCCACCGAGAGGGAGACAGTGCCTGCCCCCGGCGGCTCGAACGCGACGAAGGTCGTCGTCGACCGGCGACTGGGCACCGACAGCGTGGTCTCCGCTGTCGCGTCGCCGAGCGTGACCGAGACGGGCCGCGAGGCATCGCTCAGCCCGAGATTCGTGGCCTCGACGGCGACGCCGAAGTTCCCGTCGCGACGGGTGACCGTCGCGTCGGTGACCACGATCGTCGAAGCGCTCGCGTCGTCGCCCGCGAGCCCGCGGGTTCTGATGAACTGAACTCCGTTTCGACCCGTCGTCGTGAGGTGACGCGCCGTGTCGAGTGAGACGAGAAGCTGGTCGTCTTGGATTCCCGTTCCGGCAAACTGTCCGACGATTTCGACGCGCGTGATGCCGGGCGTCGTACTCCCGCCGAGAACCAGCGTCTCGCCGACCGCGAGGCCGGTCGCCTCCGAGAGGCTCGCGCCGACGAGCGCCTCGTTGTCTGCCTCGGGCGCTCGGCCCTCGGTCAGCCGCGTCTGGCTGAACGACCCGTACGCGGAGTAGTTCACCCCCCGCGCGACGAACGGCGTACTGCGATGCACCTCGAAGAGGAGAATCTCCGGACTGACCGCGACGCCCTGACTGCGGAGCGCAGACGCGTACGACTCAGGGACGGTACTGGCGATGGGATGCGGTGCGTCCGGCTCTGTAATCGTCTGCTGGCCGACGCCCGACAGCGGACCGACCGCGCCGATGACGGCCGACAGCAACAGCACGACGCCCATGAACACGCTCAGCGTCGCCACGGTTGGGACGGCCGCTTCCCACCCGAGCAACCGCGTCTCGAAGAGCCGTCTGAATGGCGACCGGGACCCGTCTGCGGTTGGCTGTCCCGGCGACGTCAGCCGGTCGAGCGGCTTCGTCGCTTCGGGGTACGACGCGGTCAGGCCGGCGACGACGCCCGCGACGAGGAGCACCGCCGACGCCAGTCCGAGCAGGCCGACGACCGTCGGCGTGAGCGCGAGCGCGAGCGAGGTCGGGAGGCCGGCGTAAATCGCCGCGTTCAGGACCGCACGAACGAGGATGATGCCGATGCTGTACCCGAGCGCCAGTCCGACGGTCGCCAGCACGACCGCACGGAGCGTGTAGACGCCGACGATTTGCCGCGGCGTCGCCCCGGTCGAGCGGAGCACGGCGATGTCCGGCCGCCGCTCTTTGACCGTGAGTCGGATGACGCTGTAGGTCGTCACGCCGACGAGGATGCCGCTCGCCAGCGTCGCGAGTTGGAGCAACCGAACCAGTTGGCCGGTCCCGAGGACGAAAAACTGCAGTGCCGACAACAGCGGCGTCGCTGGTCCGCCGTCCGCCCGTTCGATACGGACTACGTCGGTCGCCTCGAGCCCCGAGAGCGTCTCGGTGCGACTGAGATACCAGCCGTCTTGGAGCACCCGGTGGCCCGAGCGGTCCGTGAGCGTGACCGTCGTTTCCGTCTCGTCGGTCGTCAGCGAGACGGTCTCGCCGGCCGGTGGTCCGCCGACGACGGCGAGCGTCCCGGGGTCCGGGCGGGGAAAGCTAATCGTCTGTCCTCGAACGGAAAGCTCCGGGGCGTCCGCCGGGATGCCGACGACCGTCGCAGGCGCCCCGTCGACGGTCGCACGGACGAAGACGAGTCGGACTCCGGACTCGTCAGCGCCCGCGGCGCTCGCCGGAGACTCCACGTGCTCGACGTGATAGTTGGACCCGAACTCGTCTGAGATGGTCGTCGTCTGCTGTCCGAGCGAGACGCCGAGGACCGCGGCGCCGACGAGAAACGAGACGGTGAGGGCGATGACGAGCACGGCGAGTGTGTCGCGCGTCTCCCAACCGAACGAAAGTGCTCGACGGTAGCCCATTAGTGTTCTCTATCGCGAGTCTCACGAGCGCTCACATTAAGTGTATGTGGTTCCGCCGACCCCTACCCGAAGACGGCGCGACCGCGGGAACTCGGTGAGTCGAGCGACCGCTGGTGCAGTCAAAAAATCGGGTGCGCGTCGATGCCTCGACTTCCGACCGCCCACTCGGGGAGCCAGCGAGTCGAAAGCGAGTTAGTGGGCCCGCAGACGCGCCGCACCGAGGAGCGCGACCAGCGAGACGAGCGCCGGCAGCACGCCGAATCCGGGCGCTTGGCTCTCCGTCTCCGTCGGCGTCTCGGTCGTCACCGGGTCGGAGGTCGTCGTGGTGGGCTCGGTGACCGTCACCGTCGCCGATTTGCCGCCGACGGAGAGGTTGTACGTCCCCGCCTGCTGGAACGCCGGGAGGAACACGACCGTCGATTCGTTACCGGGTTCGAGGTCGGAGACGGTCTTCATCGTTCGAACGGACCCGTCGACCGTGAGATTGACCGTGGCGTTCGTCGTCACGTCGCCGTCGTTCAGCACGGTCGCCGCGACTTCGACGTCCTCGCCGGTTTCGACGCTCGTCGTCGCGAGCGAGAGGTTCGTGACCGTCGTGGACACCGTGTCGCCGCTCCCGCCGTCGTCGGAGCCACCGCCACCGTCACTATCGTCTCCGCCGTCATCGCCGCCGCCGCCCGACGACGAAGTCGTCACCTCGAGCCGTGCGGACCGCTCCTCACCGACCGTGTAGTCGTTGCCGTCCTCGTCGCCGAGGGCGTTGACGTGGGGCGTGACCGTGGTTTCGGCCGCGCTCGTCGCGTTCCCCGCGACCGTGACGGTGGCGACGACGACCGAACCGGTCTGGTTCGTGTCGAGTCCGTAGCCGGTGAGCGTCGCGGAGCTGTTGTCACTCGCGTACGTCGTCGTGACCTCCGCCGCGTTGTGGCTGAACGTGACCTGCGTGATATCCGCGGTCTCGTTGGCGAGCGAGAACGTGATGTTGGCCGCGCCGACGCCGCCGGAGGCGTTCGTCACGACCACGTCAAACGTCGTCGTCTCCCCATTCGCAACGGTCTGGTCGGTCGGGTCGAGCGCGACGTCCGTCGACCCGGCAGCGGCACCGATTCCCGGCGCGACCGCGAGCGCGAGGACCGAAAACACCACCAGACAGTGGCGCGCGTTCGGTGTCATTCGGCATCCCCCACGGGGTCGGACGCCATCCGGACGACTCGCGTTGAACTGGGCGTGTACGAAGAACTCATAGTTGGTGTCGGTTTTGATTCGTCGACCCATCACGAGTCACGCACGGCGTTGGCTGAGCGAAACCGCATCGCTGGTGGCGGTCGGCAGCAGCCCCTCACAGTTCGTACTGCCGCGAATCGCCGCACGAGCGCGTGATTACTACGACGTGTCTGCTTCGACAAGAAGCATCAAGCATGCTAATTGTTACGGTCAGATGGAAGGTTGCCGCCGGCTCGCCGGTTCGCACTCGTGGAAGGCGAGACTCGCCGCGGCGATGAGTTAGGCGTGGGCGGCGAGGCCGGCACCGACTTTGTCGACGACGTCGAACAACGCCTCCGGAAGCGGTTCGTCGTCCGGGAGACCGACGGTTTTCACGAGGTCCGAATCGACCGTCGCGAGCGCGGGCGAACGAGACGTTTCCCAGCCGGTGACGACGAGCGGTTGGCTATCGTCTACGTTCCGCGTGACGCGCGCGGCGACTCCCCCACGATAGGACGGCGGCGCGTGGAGGCAGACGACGACCGTCGGGTCCTTCGATGAGACGAGTCGGCGAAGGGGCGCGGTCTCGGTCACGTAGCGGACTTCGACGTCACCTTGCGGATGCCAGGCTCGCTCTGGGGGCGGTCCGTAGACGAGAACTCGTGGTAGCGACTCCATGGCCCTTGAGAACATACTTCGTGGAGCAGGCATATAAGTGTTAGTTCCACTGACAATTCAGGGAGCGTGAACGGCCGAAACGAACGTCGAAGGGAGCGACCGCGCTCAGAGACGAGCCGGGGGGTCAGCCCAGTTCGCTGTAGAACAGGCGCTGGATGTCGACGATGTTGAACTGCCCGTTGTCGTTGAAGTCGAACAGCGTTGCCTGTTCGCGGACGCTGGCGTGGTCCCGGTTCGCGAAGAGCGCCTGCACGTCCGAGACCGTGACGTTCCCATCGCCGTTGACGTCTTCGTAGCGACCGTCGCCGTCCGGGTCCGTCGGTGGCTCCTCACTCGGACCGACCGCCGACAACGTCACGACGTGCAGCGTTCCGTTCTCCGTCGACGCAACGCGCAGTTCAGTTCCGTTCTTATCGGAGACGTTCGCGTTGGAGACCGTGACCGGAATCTGTTGTTCGGCCGCTCCGTCCGTCCCGTTCACGGTCACGGTGAGTTCGGCGAGGTCCGGCGAGGGCCCGTCTGCGGTCTCCATGCCCACGGCGCTCAAGCGGACCGTCGTGTTGTTCTCGCTGTACTCCACGTCCGAGAAGGCGGGCGACCCGCCGATACTCGTCGACGTGAAGCGAACGCCCGAATCGGCGGGGACCGACATGGTCGCCTCGTACGCGCCGACGAAGGAGTCGACGTCGCCGGCGACGAGTTCGACAGTCGTAGTGTCGGGAGCGCCGACGGCCTCGGTCGGCGTTTCGACGAAGAGCTGTATCGTCGAGTCGGGATCCGACTGGGTGCCGATGACGAACGTCTCCGTCTCCGTCGCCTCGTTACCGGCGGTGTCAGTCGCGGTCGCGGTGAACTCGTACTCGCCGTCGCCGGCCCCGCTGTACACGGTCTCGTACACGTACGTCCCGTTCACGACCGACTCGTCGAACGCGCTCAGCGTGATCTGCTCGCGGTACACGCTGTCGCTATCGGTGAGCACGCCCGTGAGCGACGCGAGCGACTCGTTCGAAGAGACGGTCACGGCGATGTCGTCGTCCTGCCGTGCGGCCACGCTATCGAGCGCCGGCGGTGCCGTGTCGGTCGTCCCGCTCCCCCCGGACGCGACGGTGACCGACCCGTTCGCGACGGGGAAGTCGACGTAATTCGCGCCGGTCGTGTAGACCGTCCGGTCGCTGACGTTCACCGAGGTCGTCGCCCCGCCGGCCCCGACGACGTCGAACGTCACGTTCACCGTCGGATCTGCGAGGTAGGCGGCGCTTTCGATGCCGAACTCGGCGATGCCGTTCTGGTTGTCGGCCTCCGACCAGACGAACGCGTCTTCGTCGTCCATCGTGACGTTCTCGACGTGCACGACAGACGGGTCGAAAGAGACGGTTCCGGCGTAGTAGACACCGCCGCGGACCGGCTCGGTCTCGACGGGGATCGTGACCGTCTCGGTGGGTTCTGCGGTCGCGGTGCCGACGGTCATCGAGAGGTCGTCGGTCGCCGCCACGGTGACCGGATAGCTGAGCGACCGGGTCGTCTCGCCGGCGGTCATCGTCGCCGAGACGGTCCGCTCGTCCGGGAGCGACGTTGCGGTGGTGTCCGCGCTCACGTCGAGACGCAACGAAGCGGTCGTGTCCGCCTGCAGTGGGCTTATCTCCCACTCGTTGGTTTCGTTACTCCACGTCCCGACGTTGGTATCGACCTCTTGGACGGTCACGCCCGCGAGGTCGTCAAAGGCGACGGTGACCGAGACGTCGGTGTCGCCGGTGTTGGTAACCTCCGTCCGAAGCGTGCCCGATTCCGCCGGCGAAATCATCGTCGACGACGTCTCGACGTCGACGGGTCCCGACGACGCGTTCGAGAGCGTCGTCAGCGCCGAATCGGTGTAGTACGGCGTGACCGAGAGGTTTCCGGTCGCGGCGTCACCGGAGCCGTTTGCCGCACCAGACGGGCCGTCCGTCGCGCCCCACCAGTTCCGCTCGACAGCACCGCGTTCGGTCGCGCCGGTGGCGTCGACACCGACGCCGTTATCGACCACCCGAGAGTCGTGAATCCGCCACGGCCCAGTCACGTCTTCGGCGTTGACGCCCGCATTCCCGTTTGCCTCGATGTCCGAGCCGATAATCGACCAGTTCGCGCCGGTCGTGGTCGCCGTCGCCGGGCCGCCGACGTTGACGCCGAACTGTCCGTTTCCGACGATGGTGCTGTTCGTAATCCGCCACGAACCGGCCGTGTTCGTCGCTTCGATTCCGTCGCGGGAGTTGTTGACGACCGTCGTCTCGGTAATCGTCCAATCGCCGGTCGTCTCGAAGACGGCGATACCGGTCGTGTCGTCTCGCGTGTCGGAAACGGTCGCGTTCCGAATCGTCCAGTCCCGCGTCGATTCGTCGGCGCGAATGCCGGTTCCGAACACGGTGTCGGTCACGGTGACGTTTTCGAGCAGCCACGAGCCGCCCGACTGCCGAGCGTTGACCCCGTTTCGGTAGCTGTCCCGAACGACCGCGTTCGAGACGACCCAGTCCCCGCTCGAACCTTCGGCGTTGACGCCGGTCCCCATGAAGCCGTCAGTCTCGGTGATTTCGAGGTCGGTCGCTTCCCACGCGCCGGTGGTGTCCTGTGCGTCGATGCCCGCGGTACCGTAGCGACTGATGGTGAAGCCCGAAATCAGCGGTTCGGCAGCTCCGACGATTTCGATTGCGCTCGCCTCGGAGCCGAGCGTCGACCCGTTCAGCACCGCGCCGTCCGGGGCGGCCAGCGTGAGGTTCTTGTCGACCGTCACCGCCTCGCGGTACGTTCCCGGGCGCACTTCGACCGTGGAGCCGGCAGAGACGTTATCCACCGCCGCTTGAATCCGCCGGTAGTCCTCCCCTCCGGAGTCGTCGACGGTTACCGTCGCGTTGCTCAGTTGTGCGGGACTCGGTCCGCCGTCTCCGACGGACGTGCCCACGCTGACCGCGCCAACTGGCGCGGTCACGAGTAACCCGCACACGAAGATGCTCAGAGCGACCCACCCAACAGAACGCGTTGTGTTCCGTGCCATAGTTAGTCAGGCCCGCGCCACAGAGCGTGTGCTCGAGGAGCCCCTGCGTCGTTGCCCCTGGCTACTGTCCCTCGCACAGCGCGTGGAACGCGGACGTGTCTGTCACTCTACAAACATCGAGTAAAAAGTTTGTTCCGCTGGCCAGTCTCGCCGGCGGCCGCGCGAGACGACAGACTAGTCCTGCGTTCTCTCTCGTTCCCTCGTAATCATCGACTCGCGGATGTCCTGTAACCGCTCCGTGCCGCGGAGTTCGGACATGTTCACGCCGAGCGCGTCAGCGTCCTCGTCGGTGGCGACGCCGCTCGTGAGGATGCTCCGGACGCCCTCCTCGACGGTCATGTCGATGTCGTACACGTCGTCGGCGGGGATGTAGGTGAGCAGGCCGCCGGTGACCGGGTTAGGTGCGAGCGGAAGGAACATCGAGACCATCTCGCTGTGGCCGGTGGACTGTTCGATGGTCGCTGGGGAACCGCCCGTCTGGAAGCCGAGCACGTACACGTCGTCGTCGAAACATTGGACGAGTTTCACGTCCTGGAACTCGTCGGCCCCCTCGTCGAGGACCACGTCGCCCATGCGGCGAAAGCTCTTGTACACCGTGCCGACGCCCGGAATCGACGAGATGACGAGGTCGAACACGCCGATGATTTTCTCGCCGTACTGGTTGCGACCGATGGTCCCCACGACCGCGACGATGGCGAAGAGGACGAGCAGGGCGACCAGTTCGGTGAAGAAATCGACGACGAACGAGTAGATACCGAGGTCGATGAGGAGGCTGATGAATTCGACGCTCTCGAAGCGGCCGATGATACCTGCCCAGCGCAGGAGTTCGATGAACGGTTCGAGGGCGTTTCTGACGAAGTCGATGCCGACGCGCAGGACGTACAGCGTGACGACGATGGGGATCATGATCGCCACGCCCGTCAGCAGGGTGTTGTACGCCCGTTCGTACAGCGATTGACCGGTCTCTTTGGCGCTCACGGCGAGCGTGCCCGGCGAGCGCGGAGGGTCTGCGGAGGACACGGCCGGAGATTCATGTGGGTCGTGAAAATAGTGTCGGCAGTCGAACCGTCTAGATTTTCGAGACGTGCTGCGGCGGGGACGCTCGCGGGCGTCCGGTGGCGAACGAGTCAGTCGAGAGCGGGGAAAACGGGAACCAAGGCGGGCCGGATGGATTCGCGGGAGCCGTGAGCGACGACGGAAGCCGAGACGGTGGCCCGTGCCGTCCCGAAGGCGGGGTCAGGAGACGACTTCGAACCGACCGACCGAAAGGTCGACCGCGAGCTGCTCGCGTGGGTAGACGAACTCCTCGTCGTCGTACATCGTCCGGACGGTCTCGTCTTCGATTTCCACCACCGTCTGTTCCGTACACAGCGTCGAATGCCGGATGGTCGAACCCTCCGTAATTACGTGCGGGGCGACCTCGAGTGTTTGCGTCATCATTTCACTAACGGACGGTATCAGGTATAATTCTTTCGCAGTTTTTGGAGATTGGTGTCCAAATGTAGCTATATAGTGATATTGTCGGATGGATTGTGAACTTTCTGTTGCGGTTCCCTTTACACCGATAGGAGTCACTCTGACGGACCCGTACGTCGAGTAACGATGGCAGTCAGGGCGTCGGGTGCGCTGCTATCGGGAGCGTCACCACTCTCGGTTGGTACTCGCGTAATTCGATTCGACGCGGCCCGCGAGTCGGCGGTTCGCCTCGGCGCGTCAGTCGCGCTCGAACGGGTCGCGCTCGGGGAGTTCGTCGTCAAGGACGGCCGCCACGGCGTCGACGAACGCGTCGTGCGCCGACAGCGCCTCACGGAGCGCCTCGTAGTAGGCGACGGTGTCGCCCGCGAGGAAGTGGGAGTCGACCCGCCAGAGCGTCCGCCCGGTGCCGAACTCGCCCGCCGGGAGGTCGTCGTGTTCGTCGCGCGCCTCGTCAAACGCCGCGACGAGTCGCTCGCGAAGCGCCGCGTACGGCGAGTCGCCCGAGAAGTCGGCGTCGCCGTGGATACCGTCTTCGAGGTGGAGTTCGAGACGGAACTGTCCGCGCTGGAGGGCGCGCGGCGTCGGGTAGTGTTCGAAGTGGAGGTCGAAGCCGCGGTCGCGGCCGCGCTCCCACGCTGTGGGGGTGACGCGGCCCCACGGCTTCCCCGAGTCGAGGGCGTGCCACGTGTGGGGACCCTCCGGCGGCGACGCGCGGAGGTAGTCGGCCCACTCGTACTGGAGGACCTCACGAGCGAGCTTCGCTACGGCGTCGCGGGTCGCGTCGACCTGTAGCTCGTAGTCGAGATAGAAGCTCGTTTCGTCCGCGGTGTCCGGGCCGTTCATACCTCCCTGCTAGACGCCCACACGGATAAAGATTCGACACAGGTCCGCTAGGACCCGTGTTCGCTCAGTCCTCGTGTCGTGCCCGTCGTCCGAACCCGAACAGGAACGCCGCGATGGCGACGACCGCGGGAGCGACACCGAAACCGGGAACGCCGGTCGCCGTTGTCCGGCGCTCGGTCGTCTCGGTCGCGGACTGCGTGTCTGTCGCACTGGCGGCCGTCGCACCGTCGTCAGTCGTCGTCGGGCTCGCGGGCGACGCGGTTGCCGTTGGCGACTCCGCCGCCGACTCGGTTGTCGAAGGCTGGTCGGTCGAATCGTCCGGCTCGTCGTCCGCGTCGGAATTGCCGTCCGACCCGGAGTCCGAACCGTCGTCGGTGTCGTCGCCAGCGTCGCCATCGTTGGTCGAATCATCGGTGTCGTCGCCGGTGTCCCCGTCACCGCCACTGTCGCCACCGCCGGAACCCCCGCCGCCGGCCGACTCCGAGACGGAGAGGTCGAGCCCCGACGTATCGGTGACGGTGTAGGAGTTGCCGTCCTCGTCGCCGAGGGCGGATACGGACACGTCGAGCGCGCCGTCGACGGTGGCGTCGGCGGTTTCGACGGTGATGGTCGCGACGGCCACCGAACCAGTGTCGTCGGTGTCGAGGCCGACGACGCGAACCGAGGCGACCGTGCGCTCGGTGTCGTACGACACGTCCCGCAGTCGCGGGTCGGTGCCGTCAGGGGTGGCGACCTCGGCGATGCGACCAACCGACGGGTCGTCGAGTTCGACCGTCAGGTTGTACGCGCCGACGCCGGCGTCGACGCTGTCGACGACGATGTCGAACGTCCGCGTCGAGTCGGGTTCGACGGTCGCCGCGTCAGTGTCGAAGCCGACGGTCGTGTCGGTCGCGGCGAGCGCGGGCGGCGCGACGGCGCTCAGACAGACGAGCGCTGCGAACGCCGCGAGTGCGGTCCGGCCGGTCCAATTCGAGTTCGGCTTACGCATTCGTCGAGGCGAACAGCCGCTGCACGTCGCCCACGTCGACGCGACCATCGTCGTTGAGGTCGAACGCGGGGCTGCTCGACTGGACCGGCTCGGCGTCGCGGTTCACGAACAGCGCCTGCGCGTCTACGACGTCCACGCTGCCGTCGCCGTTCACGTCCTCGAAGGTGCCGTCGCCGTCGTGGTCGGCCATCGCGCGGCCGTTGCCGGTGAGGTCGCCGGGTTCGACACTGACGGGTCGGTTGTCGATGTTCGACACCGCGTAGGCCGTGCCGTCGGGGTCGTAGGTCGCCGTCGGGGTCAGTTCGAGCGCCGTCGAACCGCCGAGCGCGACGCCCTCGACCGTCACGGTCGCCAGAACCTGCGAGTCGTTCGCGTCGTCGGCGGCGTCGATGCCGGCGGCCTCGATGTGGACCGTCCTCCCGTCGTCGCTGACGTTGACCGCCGAGAAGCCGGGCTCGTCGGGGAACTGGACGCCTGTGATGCGGGCCACGCTCGAATCGCCGACCGTGAGCGTCAGTTCGTACGCGCCGACGCCGCTGGCGGCGTCACTCGCGGTGATGTCGAACGCCCGGGTGTCGCCGAGGGGGACGGACTGGCCGTTCGAGCCGACCGCGAGCGCGACGCCGTCGGTCGGTTCGGGCGTCGGGTCGGGCGTCGTCGCCTCGCCGTCGAGGTCGACGTTCAGCACCGCGGAATCGAAGTTCTCGTACCGGCTCGAATACGCGCTGTCGGTGTAGTCGACGTAGAGGTCGACGCCCGAGTCCGGCGCGGTCACCGGCGTCCCGAAGGCGTCGAGGTCGCTCGTCGGCACCGAGACGGTGACGGTGCCGCTCGCGTCGTCGTAGGCGACGTTCGTCGTCTCGACGTAGCCGCCGTTGCGGTCGGCGAAGGCGGCGGTCCCACTCACGCCGGTCACGCGCGAGGGTGCGTCGATAGTGACCGTCGTCTGGCTGTCGCCGCTCGTCACGTCGACCGCGTCGGCGTCGACCGCCGTGTCGACCCGGCGCATCCGGTCGTCGGACTCGGTGTCGACTTCGGCGGCCGCGATAGTCGAGCGGTTCTGCAGGGAGCCGATGACGCCGTCGGCCATCGTCGTCTCGTTCAGGACCGCCACGCGCAGCTTGTCGGCGAGCGGGTAGCCGCTGCCGCCGTCGGCGATGTAGGAGTTGGTCGCCAGCGTGTACGTCGCCGAGTCGTTGACGGGTTCGCCGTTCACCGTGAGGTCGCGAATCGTCGCGTCGCCCTCGCCGGGCGACGAGCTATCGCTGTGGGGCACCCACTCGAAGGTGACGCCGCTGACCTGCTGTTGGGTCTGGGTGCCGTACTGGTTGTCCATCTCCAGCGGCGTGATTTGGCTCTTGACGACCTCGCGGAGCTCCGCGCCGGTCACCTCGACCACGACGATGTGGTTGCCGAACGAGAGCGTCGACGTGACCATCCCGCGGGTGATGTTGAACTCCTCGCCCGCGGCGTAGTCGCTCGGGTAGAGCGTGTCGCGGATGCCGCCGGCGTTCGTCACGGCCACGTCGGCACCGGTGTAGCCGCGGACGCCGTCGGTGATGAGGTGACCCGTCGCCGAGTCGTCGGTGTAGTTGGAGCCGACGCCCGTGTGCTCGGGCATGACCGCCGTCGCGAGTTCCGTGTTGAGATAGTCCTCGCGCAGCGGGTTGATGTACGTCTGCCACGAGTCGTTGCGCGGGATGTCGGTCGTCACGTCGACGAGTTCGCCGGAGGCGTCGGTGACGCTCCCGTTATCGACGGTCAGTTCCATCGTCATGATGGCGTTTGCCTTCCGGTGGTCTCGCCGATGAGGACGCCGTTGGTGGTCTGCGGCGGGTAGCGCTGTTGGTCGTCGCCGGAGACGAGCGCGTCGATGCCGTCGACGTTCCGCGCGAGGTCCTTCGAGTCCGGAATGCCGACCGGGGCCAGCGCGACGACCACGTCCACGTCCTCCTCGTTTCGGAGCGTGTCGACGGTCCGCTGGGCGGCGGTCGTCGGGTCGACGACGGTGTAGCCGTTGCGTTCGATGACGCCGTCGGTCTTCGCGTTGATGGCCTCGTCGGTCAGGCCGAAGAAGCCGACTTTCACGCCGCCGCGCTCGACGACGGTGTAGTTCTGCGTCCCGGGGAGGTTCTCGCCCGTCTCCTCGTCGACGACGTTGGAGAGGAGCCACGGGTAGGTCGACTCGTTAGCGATGGCCTCGAAGACGGCGAAGTCGTTCGTCCCCGCGTCCTCGTCGTAGTCGAGTTCGTGGTTCTGGACGACCTCGGCGTCGGGGTCGATGAGGTTCATCGCCGTCACCGGTGGCTCGTAGCCGTGCTCCAAGCCGTCGTAGTTGCGGAGGGCGTGCGGGCTGAGTTCGTCGCCGCCGCCGGCCACGAAGACGGGGCCGGTGGCGTTGGCGCGCTCACGGTTGATGAGCGTAATCATCCGGCCGAGCTTGTCGTCGCCGGAGCCGGCGGCCGCCTTGCCGATGTCGTTGAAGCCGACGAGCGTGATGGTCGTCGCGTTCGCGCCCGCGGTGTCGTTGCCGGCGTCGCCATTGTCACCGCCCGCGGGGGCGGTCAGGTTCGTCACCGACGCGGGCTGCATCTTGTACTCCTCGAAGCTGTAGAACACCGGCCCCTCGATGGCGTCGGCGGTGCTGCCGACCTCCGAGGGCGTGGTGTCGTCGCCGGTCGTCACGTCGTCGATGGCGACCGGGCCGGAGCCGTCGGTGACGGCCCACTCGCCGTACTGACCGGGCGTCGCCGTGACCTCGACATCGTGCACGCTGACGAGCACACTCTCGTAGGCCTCTTGGGAGACGTTTTCCGTCGCGAGGGCGGTCGCCTCGGGGACCGACCCGCTTCCGGTCGTCGACAGCGAGGCGCTGTCGTTCGTCAGGTCGAGTTGGGTCAAGCCGTAGTACTCGGTGACGGGCGCGTCGACGCGCACCTCGTCGCCGTGGGTCGCGTCTGACGACCCGCCTGCGTAGACGTAGACGGCGCTGTGCCGCACGTCGGCCGCGGAGGCGTTCTGCAGGAAGAAGCCGTCGGCGTTCGTCGCGGTCACCGTCCCGGTGACGCTGACGAACTGCCCCGCGTAGGCCGAGGCGTCGCCGTCGGTCGTGTTCGACTGGAGTTCGGTGATGGTCACGGCCGCCGGCGCGGACGCGTTCATCGCCAACTGGACGTTCGAATCGGGTGCGCTCGCGTCCTCCCCCGCCGCGACGCCCGCCGCACCGGCGGGGAACGTCGCGGTCGTGAGTACTAACACCAGTATCACCGTTACAGTACGACTGAGAGTTGTCTGTGGTGGTGTGTGCGGAGGCACATCAGTCCGCACCGAGGCGGGTGTGATAACCGCTGGTAAGAGTGTTATATAGGTGACATAACTGCGATAGAGAGGTTCGTACGCAGTGGTGCGGTCCATCTTCGGTCCGGTGGGCACATCCGGCGTTGCCGCGCGACAACCCCGACACGAGTCGCTGGGCACTCATGATGAGGGTGGTACGTACTTCCGGTAGCCTCGATAGGTATATTTAAATCCACTGGCCGATTGCGTACCAGTTGAGAACGGTTTCCGCCTTCTCGATTCGGAGGTCGTTCCATCGCAAAATCGTTCTCCATTCCCCCTTCAGCAAAGATATACCGTCAGTATCATCGAACAGTATCTACTATCCAAATCTATATCACTCTCGACTAACACAACGAGTACGAGGGCGAGAGAGTCACCACCTGTGACTGGTTACTTGATTCTCGTTCTCGTTCCATCCTCCCCCCATCTGGGGGGCCCCACCACCTCTTGACGATGCGCCGACACGACGACGCGAACGAGGTAGCGCCGGCGCTCGCCTAGCAAGTTCACTTAGTCCCTTCGACGAGCGCGGCGTGTACTCGCGTTCGGACGTCGTCGGGGCTCGCCGCCGAGGCGTCGCGCCGCGCCATCCGTCCGGTGACGAGGTCGAGGAGGTCGAGCGCAGTCAGCACCTCGCGAACGTCGGCGCGGTCGAGACCGAGACGGCGTTCGACTTCGTACAGCGTCTTCGCGCCCGTGACGGCCGCGCACACGTCTTCGGTCGAGCAGTCGAGCGAGGACACCGACGCGGGAAGCGGCGGGAGGGCGGTCGCGGTGGACGCGTCCTCGGTCGTCGTTCTCGGCTCGTCGGTGTCGACCGCGACTGGCTCGGCGTCCGAGGCCGAATCCGTCTCAGCGTCAGACTGCGACGCCGACTTCTGGTCCGACACCGACTTCGGGTCTGGCTTCGGTTCGGACGCCGATGCTGACTCGGCGCTCACGTCGGATTCGGCGTCGACTTGCGTGTCGCGTTCCGCCGCGTTGGCGGTGTCGTCACCTCCCGACTCGGGAGACAGTTCCGTCTCGCTCGCGCTATCCTCGTCGGAGTTGCTCGGGCCGGTGTGCTGTGGTTCGTCCTCCGACTCGGTCGACTCGGTCGACTCGCTCGAAGACGCCGATTCGGTCGGCGCGCCGTACGACTCCGGTTCGTGAATCCCGTGTTGAATCATCTGGTTGCGGACGGTCTGGGGAGTCACGTCGACGCCGAGCGCGTCGGTCATTTCCTTGAACGTCTCGCAAGCCTCGTAGGCCTCGCGAAGCCGAACGGGGTCGTGATGCGCCGGCACCGAGTCGGCGTCTGCCTTGGCGTCCGCGTCTGGCTCCGTGTTCGTGCTGGTGTCCGGGGCCATGTCCGTATTCGTGTCCGGACTCGTCTCTGTATCCGCCTCAACGGAGCCGTCCGCCGATGCCGGTGTGGGCTGGTCCTCCCCCGTCGTTCCGTCTCTCGCCGTCGGGGCCGCGAACTCCATCGTCGGTGGCGACACGACCGATGCGACGGGGGCGCTGCCCCTTGAGCCACGCGCCCCTGAACCGTCGGCTCGGGCGACCGGCGCGTCCGCCGGCTCGGGGCGACCGGCGCGTCCGCCGGCTCGGGGTCGTCGTCGGTGGCGGCGTGCTCAGCCGACAGTGACTCTTTGCCGGCACCCGGGGCCGCCGGGGGCGCAAGCGCCACGTCGAGTTCGAGTCGAAGTCGGCCGTCGGTTATCGACGCCGACGGGGATGACACGGAGAGTCGGTCCGGGTCGACCGCGCACTCCGACGCGAAGTCGTACTCGACGGTGATCGAAGCCGCTGTGCCGTCTTCACTCGGGTCGGCCTCGCTGGTCAGTTCCAGCCCGTGAATCTCTCCTGTCGTCTCCGAAAACTGTTCGAGAACCGCCGTGAGTTCTCGGACGCTTCTAACCACTTCCATATGAGGATGTCAACTGCGTCACATCGCATATAATTTATTGCCACCGACATCATCTAGTAATATATATTCTATACAGATTTTTGTTCTCTTGGTTCCCGGGGTTGAGCGACCGGGACGGTCCGCATCGCACGGCCGCCGAGCACGACTGTCGGCGTAGCTGTTTTTATGGCCCTGAGGCAACAGTATCACTGTATGGACGTGTCTCCGCTCCGCGATGTCACCCCATTCAGCACCGAGCGGCGTGCCATGCGAATTCTGTTGGTCGATGATAACGAGTCGATGGTGGAGCTGTCCGCGACCTTTCTCGAACGCGAACTCGACGACGCCGAGACGGAGACGTACACCGAACCGGTGTCGGCGCTCGACGAACTCACTGACGGCGCGTACGACTGCGTTGTGAGCGACTACGACATGCCGGTGATGGATGGACTCGAACTCCTCACGGCGGCGCGCGAGCGGGGCATCGAGATTCCCTTCGTCCTCTTTACCGGGAAGGGAAGCGAAGAGATAGCGAGCCGCGCTATCTCCGCCGGCGTCGACGAGTACCTCCAGAAGGGCGGTCCCGAAGAGTACCCCGTGTTGGCGAACAAGGTCTCGAACCTCGTCAAGAAACACCGGGCCGAGCGGTACATGCGACGCGGCTTTCTCGCCATCGAATCCGCCGAAGAGGGTATCGGCATCATCGACGGCGACGGCGTCTACCAGTACATGAACGAGGCGTACGCCGCGCTCTACGACCGCGACCGGACCGAACTCATCGGCGAGCACTGGGACGTCCTCTACCCCGACGAGGAGGCACAGCGCTTCTACGACGAAATCCTCCCGCAACTCGAAGCCGAGGGGTCGTGGCGGGGCTTTTCGACCGGCGTCACCAAAGACGGCGAAGCGGTTCCCGAGCGGCTCGTGTTGACGCAGATAGACGACGGCGGACACGTCTGTATCGTCCAAGAACTCACCGAGGTCGACGCGTTGCGCGCGGAGGTCGAACTGAAAAACCGGGTGCTCGACGCCCTCGACGTCGGCATCGTCGTCATCGACCCCTCACAGGCCGACACCCCAATCGTCTCTCACAACGAGGCGTTCGAGACGCTCACGGGCTACGATGCCGAGTCGGTGACGGGGCGTAACTACCGGTTCCTCTCCGGCCCCGAGACGGACCCTGAAACGGTCGCCGAGATTCAGGCGGCCGTCGACGCCGGCGAGCCGATTTCGACCGAGGTTCGCAGCTACGACGCCGACGGCGAACCGTTCTGGAACCACCTCGACATCCGCCCGATTCGGGACGACGACGGCGCACTCGAGTTCCTCGTCGGCTTCCACCGTGCAGCCGACCGCGACGGCGACGCCGACGACACCGCCGGTGACGACGACGGCGACGATGTGCGCTCGGCCTGACGCGGTGGCCGGTGGCCGTCGCCGATAATACTGGAAACGGTGGAGGTGTCCGCGGCGTGAGCAAGAACTACGACCACAGCACGCGTCAGGTGGGACCGTGTCCCGCCGCATCCGACTCCAACAGTTCCTCGTTCTCGCCGCGTTCCTCTTCGCAGTATACTGGTTCGTCGATGGCTCAGCGCTCATCGCGGCCGGATGGGTCATCGTCGGATTACTCAACGTATACACGCTCAGACGCGAGGCTGAAGCGGAGGACGACGCACTCAACGTGTGACCGCAAACCAACGAGAGGTTGCGCGTCGGTCCGTCGGTAGTCGTTCGACCGCGACGGCGCGGACTCGTCCTGACGCGGTGGTCGGCCGCCGCCGATAATACTGGAAACGGTGGGGTATGCGCCGGAGAAGAACTACAATCGCGGCGGTCGCTACTCGAAGCCGTGTCCGCTCACTATCGACTGTACCAGGTCCTCGCCCTCTCCGCGTTCGGCTTTGCGGTGCATTGGTGGTTCGATGGCTCTCCGCTCGTCGCGGTTGGGTGGACCGTCGTCGGACTGTGGTATCTGTACACGCTCTGGCGAGGCGTCGACCAGATTGACGAGTATGCCGTCGATACGTGACCGCAGAAAACGAGGGGGTTGTGTGTCGGTCTGTCGTTACTCGGCCGACGCGCGCTTGAAGAACGCGACCGCCGCGCCGAACAGCGTCAGGTTCTGCAGGAACGAGGTGAGTTCCTCGTCGCGGGCGTCGTCGTCGACGGCCCAGAAGTCGTGCATCGTCGGCGTGACGCCGGCGAAGAACGCCGCGACGCTCGCGGCGGCGAGCTTGGGCAGTTTCCAGAGGCCGATACCGATACTCCCGCCGAGGAGCAGACCGCTCGCCGCGGGGACGAGTCGGTCCGCTTCGGGGACGCCTTTCGCCTCGGCGTAGGCGATGCGGCCGTCGAGGTCGGTCAGGTTGCGAATCGCGAGGACGGCGAGACCGCTCGCGAAGAGGGCGCGGGCGAGCCGCGATGGCGTGCTGCGTTCGGATTCGTCGGGGGCTGTCATCACCTTTCGAAAATAGTGTTCTAATTATAAGCGCTGTGTTTACAAACCGGCCAGTACGTTTTAGTACGAGAGGTGGCCCTACCCCAGCACCAGAACCCCGAACCCGAGGCGTACAGCCGCCAACTAAGCCGTTCGCTCCCTCTGTCTGAGTTGAGAGGTCCGTACTGCGTTCCCTTTTCTATCGACTGCTGTCCGCCGGAGACGCTGTGGTCACCGTCCCACAGACTCTCCGACTGCGCTCCGATTCGGGCCGAAGCACGTCGCGTTCCAAACTCGACAATCGTGTGAACTGTTTGAACATTCATAACAATTAACCAGTCGCGAGTTGATATCAGTTTGTGGTGCGTTGACATGGCAAACCCGAAGCACTACGTCGTGCTGGAAGGCCTCGGTGCCGGAAAGTCCGACTACACGATTCAGGCGACTGGCGACATCGAAAAAGTAGGTGGCAGGCTCGGCGGACTGCCCGTCACCACGGGCCCGGGAGACCAGGTGTCCGGGAGTACGGCGAACGGAACCGTCTGGGGGAAGTCAGACGGCTTCCGAATCTACGGCGGAATCAAGTCCATCAGCCTCGAAAAACCCGACCACGTTCAGGTCCACACAGGAGCCATCGCCGGCGGTCCGGACGACGACCACGGCGACCTGTGTGAGGTTGTCGTCCGCGCGGAGAAAGTCGAGTTCATCAGCGGGCAAGGTCCGGGTGAAGGCGCGCTCGAACTGGAGATCGAACACGACATCCGCGGCGGGCAGTCCGAACACACGTCGCTCAGGCTCCCAACGGGGGCGACGCGAAACATCGGCGTGGCGATTGACAACTTCAAGGTCCCCCGAAGTGGGTCGGAACCGAAGACAATCGTGACGAAAATCACGGAGCGAGAGCCGCCAAGGGACTGGTTCACCGGGGCACCGGACGAGGGGAGCGAGCCGGTCGATATCACGCTCGCGTGCGATAACCCACAGCAGGTGACCAACACGGTCCCCATCGACTCCGACCGCGGGAACCCCGGCAAGGTGAAGGTGTACTACACCATCGACGACCTCGACGACTGAGGGGACCCGTCCCCCATCCGGTCGTCCCGCGAGCAGCAACCATTATGATGCGGTGCGGTCACGTTCCCCTCACGAATGGACTCGCTTCGCGACACGCCGCGTTCGCTCTCGGAGTCGTCGCCTATCGACGTCTTGCACGTCGACGACGACCCCGAGTTCTCGGCGCTCGTCGCGGCGGCGCTGGAACGCGAGCGCGAGCAGATCACCGTCCATACCGAGACGGACCCACGGGTCGCGGTCGACCGGGTTCGGCGCGACGACCCGACGTTCGACTGCGTCGTCTGCGACTACGATATGCCCGACCTCGACGGCCTCGACGTGCTGGCGAGCGTCCGCGACGAGTATCCGGAGCTCCCAGTTATCCTCTTTTCCGGAATCGCTCGCGAGGAGATTGTGGACGAGGCGCTCGACGCGGGCGTGACGGATTATCTTCAGAAGGGCGACGACACCACCCAGTACCGACTGCTCGCCAACCGCATCGAGAACGCTGTCGAGCGCGTTCGGGCCTCACGGGACAGCGACCGCGGACTGGCGGCCATCGAGAACGCGACCGACGCCGTCTGTATCCTCGGCGACAACGGTGTTATCGAGTACGCCAACGCGGCCTGTACTGAGCTGTTCGGCTACGAGCGCGCGGAACTCCTCGGTCGTCACTGGGAGGCGTTCTATCCCGACGACGACGGACAGGCGGTCTCCGATTCGGTACTCCCCGAAGCGCGCGAGGGGCAGTCGTCGGGGCAGTCGTCGCTCGTGCGGAAGGACGGCGACCTCGTCGACGTGGAGCACACACTCACGGACGCAGCCGACGGGTCTCTCGTCTGGACGCTGTCGCGAGTGTCGCGGAGCGACGAGTTCGAAACGCAACTGTCGCGTCGGGAGCGAGCGATTGACGAGGCACCGATCGGCGTCGTCCTCACCGACCCCTCCCAAGCCGACAACCCCATCGTCTACGCCAACGACGAGTTCACCGACCTCACCGGATACAGTCGTGACGAAGCCATCGGGCGAAACTGTCGATTCCTGCAGGGCGAAGCGACGGACGAGGCGGCCGTCGCCGAACTCCGGGCGGCAATCAACGAACGCGAACCCGTAACGACCGAGCTCCTGAACTACCGCAAGGACGGCACCGAATTCTGGAATCGCGTTCGCGTCGCCCCCATCTTCGACGACGACGGAGCTGTCGACCTCTTCGTTGGCTTCCAAGACGACGTGACGACGCGGAAATGCTACGAGAACCTCCTGCGGTCGAGCACAGCCCGTCTCGAAGCGCTGTTCGAGAATTCCCCGGACCTCATCGCGATTCACGACGTCAACGGGAACATCCAAGAGGTCAACCAGCGGATGTGCGAGGAGTTGGGCTACAGCGAGACTGAACTCATCGGAAAGACGGTTTGGGACCTCGACCCCACGTCCGACCCGGACCGCGCGAGGTCGTTCTGGGCGGACCTGCCGAGAAACGAGCCACACCGCTTCGAGGGCGAACTCAAACGACGCGACGGGACGACGTTCCCCATCGAGGTGCACCTCATCCGGCTCAACGTCGACGGCGAGGATTTGTTCGTCGCGATGGACCGTGACATCAGCGAACAAAAGGAGCGCGAGACTGAGCTCGTCACCCAGAACGAACGGCTCGACCGCTTTGCGAGCGTCGTGAGCCACGACCTCCGCAACCCACTTCAGGTTGCCATGGGCCGCCTCGAGTTGCTCCAAGACGACTGTGACAGCGACCACATCGACGATATCGACCGGGCGCTGGACCGCATGGACGACCTCATCAGCGACCTGCTCGTGCTCGCCCACCACGGCGACGACGCCATGGAGGTCGAACCGGTCGGGCTGGCCGATCTCGCGCGGGCGTGCTGGCAGAACGTCGTCACCGACGGTGCGACGCTGACCGTCGAGACCGACGCCGTCGTTGACGCCGACCGCGACCAACTCCAGCAACTCCTCGAAAACCTGTTTCGGAATTCGGTCGAACACGGCTCCGGCGACGGCGACGTGACCGTCACCATCCGCGAGACCCCCGACGGCTTTTCGGTCGAAGACGACGGGCCGGGCATCCCCGAGGACGACCGCGACACCGTGTTCGAAGCTGGCTACACCACGTCTCCCGAGGGCACCGGCTTCGGCCTGAACATCGTTTCGCA
This sequence comes from Haloferax sp. ATB1, assembly GCF_000730175.1. Classification (NCBI taxonomy): domain Archaea; kingdom Methanobacteriati; phylum Methanobacteriota; class Halobacteria; order Halobacteriales; family Haloferacaceae; genus Haloferax; species Haloferax sp. ATB1. The sequence goes on from NZ_JPES01000112.1 coordinate 44,400, forward strand.
GGTCGCGGCCGCACACGGCTGGGAAGTGCGGGTCTCGGAGGGCACCGACGGCGGGGCGCGGTTCGAGTTACGCGTCGACTGAGTTTTAGGCGTCGCCGGCGTCGAGGTCGAACTGCTCGTTTTCGGAGACCGCGTTGAGGACGACACTCGTGTTCGACTCGCGAATCGGTGCTTCGTTCAGAAGCGCCTTGATCTGGCGGTTCATGTCGTCTGTGTTCTTGAACTTGCCAACCGCGAGGACGTCGTAATCGCCGGTGACCTCGTACACAGAGACCATCTGCGGCTCGTTTGCGAGTAGGTCGGTGACATCCGTGAGCGCGCTCCCCTCGACTTTGAGGTGCATGACCGCGGTCACGTCATAGCCGAGCGCGTCGTAATCGAGACGCGGCGTGTAGCCCTCGATGATACCCTCGTCTTCGAGGTCTCGCAGGTGGTTCGAGACGGTCGTCACCGAGACGTCGAGTTCTTCGGCGAGGCTCCGGAGACTGCGCCGCCCGTCCTCCAAGAGCGCATTGATGAGGTCTGAATCCAGGTTTTCGTAGGTCATACTCGGGTAGTTTGCAGTTGATTGTGATTAACCTCCCGATCGAAGTTGACAATCCGGTGAATAGTTGCCGCTTTCATGCTGAAAACCGTTCGAACGCTCGTCGGGCCGGACACGCACGCGCGCTGCCCCGTCTTCACACCCGCACCCTCCGACAACGGTGCGTTTTCGAGATGAACATGCGGTCGCTGGAGACCAGTACGAACGCCTCAGTTTGACACACCCGATGCGACCTCTCGGTCGCTGTTCGAGTGAATCGTGGTTGCGATAACTCTCACGTCGCGGACGCGACGCGGCAGTTCACGCGGGTCGAAAGAAACCGACGGCTCAGTCGGAAGTCGACGACTCCGTTTGTAGTTCCAGGAGCCACTCGCACTTCCCGCAGGCGTCTTGCCCGTTCGCTTGGCCTCGGCGCGGGTGACCTCGACGAACCGACCGTCGCTGTGGCCGCCACAGACCAGTTCGCCGTCTTCGTCGAGTTCGTGATACGCGTAGCCGCCGGTGTACGCGCCGTTTGGGGTCGTTGCGACGCGGTCGTCGTCGTCGCGGGTGTCCTGCGCAGCGAGTTCGCTTCGCTGCTCGCTCGTGGGCTTCTGGTCGATGTGCTCTCGCGTCGGCATCCGTGCTGGTACACTCGCCCGGCCGCATATGTTTATTTCGGCCCCGACAGGGCGTGAGGAATCATCATGAATGTCGGCGGCGGCGCGCGATGGCTACTTGCCACTCGAGTGCGTCGAACTCGTGCGGATTTCGTTCGATGGTTGACAAGTGTCCGGCTTAACGAGACGCCTACGTCTCGTTCGCTCACGCGGGTACCGCGCTCGTGAACGCTGTCTCTCTCCCTTCGGTCGCTCCGGTCGCAGCTTAAGCAAGTTCCCTCGCACCTCAAGTCAAGTGAAGGTCTTTACCGGAGTGGGGAGATGTCCCTGAGAGATGAGCCGGACGCTCGAACTCTCTGGGACGTGGCTCAGCTATCTGCTGTCTGCGTTCCAGTTGACCGCGCTCGCGTTGGCCCTCGTGTTCGTCGTACCCAGACTCGAGTACCCCGTCAACATCTTCTTGGGGGGACTGTTCGCCGTGGTCGTCCTCGCGTCGGTGGTCGCGCTGTGGCGACGCGCGGCCGGTCAGGACGGGAGTCGTCAGCTCGGAACCGCAGAAGGCATCACCTACGACCCGTTTGCCGACCCCGGACAGGCCGCCCGCGATAGCTGGGAGAAAGCCGTTCGGCGGCTTCCCGGGTCTGACGACGACGAGTGAGCCACAGTCCTCGGTGCCGCTGTAGCCGTGTTCATGGGGTCACGCCATCTCGGGAACGGGGAAATCGAACAGTTCCGCTCGAAGCTGTTCGGGGGAGTCGGTCTTCCCCCACTGAATGAGTTTCCCCACTAGTTCGGGGTCCGAGAAGTCGACGTGCCGCGCCCGCTCGTCGCCCCAGTCGTAGACGTGCTTCGGGAGCCAGTCCGCCCGCCGCAGTTCCGCGAACAGTAAGCCGGCCGCCTCGTCAACGCTCGCATCGCCCGCCCGGTAGGCGTCCAGTATTTCGCCCATCCGTCGGTGTATCTCGGCTTTCTGCGGGACGAACGGCGCGCCGTCGCCCGGTGTCGGTTCTTCGAGAAGCGAGTCGAACTCGGCGGGCTGTCCCGACGCGAGGTAGGTAAAGCAGTGTCGCTGGATGTACAGGTCGTGGAACAGGACCTGCCCCAGCCACATCTGGGTCCACGCGTTCCAGAGCCGGAAGTCGCCCATCGACTTGTACGCGTTGCTGATGACTCGGTCGTTGGTCGCGAGCTGACGGCGGTGCATCTCGTCGATGGGCGCGAAGCGCGCCGCCGAGAACTCGCCGTCTTCGAACGCGTCCAGCAGCAGGTTGGTCGACACGAAGACGGATTCGAGGGTGTTCACGAGCCCGACCGCGTAGAGCGGGTCGACGAAGCCGTACGTGTTGTTGGTCAGGTAGTGTCGGTGCCCCGCGGACTGACTGGCGGTCCGTTGCAGCCTGCCGGTTCGAGTCCACGGTCGCACCGTCGTCGCCGACGCGAGGTGGCGTTCGATATCGGGGAAGTCGGCGATGATTCGTCGAGCCTCTCGCTCGGCGCTGACCGACTCGTCGACGGGGTACTGCGTTCGGTCGAGTACCAACCCGACGCTCGCCTTGTTCGCCTCGGAGCGCTCGAAGTTGTCGAAGGGAATAATCCACATCCACCCCCCATCGAACACATGGTGGAGCGTCCCGTCGTGGAGGCGGTTTGACTGCTCGGGCCGGGCAGCCTCGTCGAGTAGCTCGTCGAACGGAGCGAGCCCTTCGACGTGCGTGAAGATGGCGCGCGAATCCGTCTCCAACTCCGGGGCGTCCTCGCGATACCCCATCTCGTCGGCGAGGACGGAGTTCCCGCCGGTGCCGTCGACGTAGAACGCCGCCTCGATACGACCGCGGTCGGTCGTCACGGCCACCTCGTCGTGCCCGATGTCCACGCCGGTGATTTCGGTCTCGTCGAGGTATTCCACGCCGTACCGCTCGGCGGCCGCGACCAGATACTGGTCGACCTCCGAACGCAGGAGGTGACTTTCGCTGTAGAACGGCAGGCTCGGCGGTATCAACTGGTGGCTGTG
>NZ_JPES01000113.1:0-25790 GCF_000730175.1 Haloferax sp. ATB1
GTCTGTGAGCATCGAGTTGGGCGTGGTGTCTGGGTAGATGGGCGGGTAGGGGTAGTGGGTGATGGTGGCGTGTTGGTGCGGTGACGGTGGGTGCTGGGTGCGATATGATGGGTTCGAGAGTCGCGAGAGGACGGTCAGCGACCGATAGTTCTGCCGGGTGACGGGCGCGTCGGGGTCTATCAGGAACGCGACGACGGTGGCGTCCTCCTCGGCGGTGAGCGTGACTCCGGCGTCGTCGACGAGTAGGCCGCTTTCGGTCTTCCCGAAGCGCGTTCCCGCGGCCTCGACCGCGCCGTCAAACACGTAGAAGTACGCGTCTCGGCCCTCGATTTCGGGGTGGTCAGCGCTCGACCCGGCGTCGAGTCGGAGGTCGAACAGGTCCACTTCGTTTCGGACGAAAAGCGCCGCGTCGGACTCTTCAGGGCCGAACAGGTGCCGCCACTCGCCCTCGACGGGAGCGTCGATGGGTTCGTGTTGGATGTTCGGCTCTAGCCCGAGGCTGTGGGGCCGGACGAACATCTGGAGCATCCGGAGCGGCGGGTCGTCCGCGCGGGTGAACTCCTCGTGCCAGAACGTCTCGCCCGCGTTCATCACCATCAGGTGGTCGGCGTCGGTGACGAGGTCGTTGCCGTCTTGGTCGCCGTGGCGCATCACGCCGGCGGGCACCCACGAGATGATTTCCTCGTCGCGGTGGGGGTGCATCGCGATGTGGGTGTCGGGGTCCATGAACGACTCGACGATGGTCGCGAGCGGGCCGTAGCCGTGGTCCGCGTGGTCCGGCAGGGCGCGGCCGGGGAAGTTGAAGTAGGTCCGGAACTTCCCCTGATTCTGGGAGACGTCGGTTCGCTCCGCCTTGTAGAGTTTCGTCTCGGAGCCGACTTTCATTACGTGCGCACCTACGCGTCGGCTCTATATACCTTCTCGGCGACGTGACCGAAAGCGGGTGGCGTCGGTGTTACCGGGCGATTTTGTGACTCCACTCACACCATCACGTCGTTGTCCCACGACCCGAGCGAGGAGACGTGGAGTCGATGTCCGCGACGAACCGCATCGTCGTGGCGTTCAACGCGAGTCCCAACAGTCCGCCGCCGAGAACGCCGACCAGCAGTCCGATTCCCGGCACGTTGACGACGAGTATCGTCGCAAAGAAGGAGATGCCGAGAACCAACGCCCCGTATTTGAAGAAATAACTGAAGTACGCCCCGCCGCCGACGGCGAAAGAGACGGACGCTCGAAGCGCGTCAAATAACCCGACGGCCCGGAGGACAATCAGATACGGCGTCGCGTAAACGAAAACTGTGCTAACCAGTTAGCTCATTTATAAGGTATCGGTCGGGAGTTGGTGCTGGCCCGCCTCAGTCGCAGGTACGCCCACACCGCCTCGATACGGTGCGACTCCTCGCTCAGGGCTCGACTACGGTCCGACCGCGTAGTTAAATGGGCTTTCCAGTTAGCATCGAACCCATGTTGGCGGACGTACAAATACAGGTGAGGCAAATACATGGAGATAACAGACGGCTGTACGCTACCGTCGTACGAAGGGCCCGAGGAGTATTTCATCGGAAGCACCCGAATCGACCCTCTGTTCGACGCACAAGACGTGTCCAGCGCCGCGGCGGCGAGCGTCACGTTCGAACCGGGCGCGCGTACCGCGTGGCACACCCACCCGCTCGGTCAGCGCCTCATCGTGACGAGTGGCTGTGGCCTCGTTCAACGCGAAGGCGGCGAGATTACGCAGATTCGGGCGGGCGACGTGGTCTGGTTCCCGCCGGACGAAAAGCACTGGCACGGCGCGTCGCCGGACAAGGCGATGACCCACATCGCAGTTCAAGAAGAGCAGGACGGCGAGGCTGTCACCTGGCTGGAGCACGTCACCGACGAGGAGTACGGCCCGGCGTCTGAGAGCTAACCGCCGCGACGACTAGGTCCACACCGGGGCCGTTCCTCCTCGGTGACCAATATTAAACCGAATTGACAATCTAGGTCTGAAGCAGAAGTCTTACCACTAGCAACCGAGTTCGATGTAGTAGCGGGATGGGATAGCCAGGAGATTCCGCCGGGCTCATAACCCGGAGATCGGTAGTTCAAATCTACCTCCCGCTATTCTCCTGAAAACTACACTCAAGCAGCGCGGTTTATCGCGCTGCGGCGCCCCGTTTTCCGTGGTAATCGCAACAGGTAGTTTGAACGAGGGAGCGTCAGCGACCGGAGTTCAAATCTACCTCCCGCTATGGTTTTGCCGACCTCAGCTCCTGAGCGCCGAGTCTTGGCTCGGCGCGACCCACGAGGTCGCCTTCATAATCAGTCAGTCGAACCGGTGAGTAACACTTCATGTTTCGAGTGAGGCCCACTCTCTCTGACCATCAAGAGAAGACCGAGTTCGGAACGAGGAGACCGGCAACTCAGTTGTCGGCAAACTTACCGCGTTTCTCGGCGACGACCGACCCGACTGCCGACCGCAACGCCTTCCAATCGACTCGACCGGAGTCGAGTCGGGCGTACTCCTCTCGGACGATTATCTCGAATACGCGTGCGTGAATCTCGGCGGTTGTGGGCGATTTTTGAGCCGCTTCGACGGCTTTGATAGCGCGGCTGACTCTCGCGTCGGTGACGAGCTCGTCGGCGAGTTCCGCTGGCTCGCCTCGTATCGGCTCGTGGTCGTCCATCTCGTCGAGGACGGGGCCTTCGATAAGTGCGCGCCCACCACGTCTGTTTTCGACGATAACCCCTGCAGCGGGGTTGTCGTACCACGCGGATTCGGGGATGTCGAGCCGCCCCGGATGGAAATCACGGACGTGCAGTTCCTTCTGGAAGGTGTTCACCGGCGTCAGACCCAGCCGTTCGAAGACCTGCTCGGCTTTGTCGATGGGGAACAGCCGCTCTTTGGTCCCGTTCCAGATAGTCCAGCCGAGAACTGCTGGGAGTCGCTCCCAGTCGTAGTCGATACCGACATTGCACGGTGCCACACAGAAGAAGACGTACGCTCCCGGCTCGTCGACCGCGTCGTGGAACGCGTCGCGGTCAAACTGCTCTCGAACGTGCCGAACGGCGTATTCGTACGGCGGGGGCACGTCATCGAAGACTCGGTCTCGGTCACCGAAGACCAAACGCCCCGACGGTTTCATCTGAAACCGCAACCGGGGACCAGCGACGTACTCACGGAGCCACAGGTGACCGCTCGACAGCAACTCATCTGGGGCATCTTCGAGATGAGGCGTCGATGGATACGGTTGCATGAGTGATTCGTTCCACTACGAGACGGATAGTCTTGGGTGTGTGCGCTGGCACACCTTGCACACCGTGTGCCGCGTTCCGAGCACACGGCGGGGAGCGTCTTCGTCGTCGAGCTCCCCCGAGCCGACTGACTCGCCAGTACACCTGAAGGGATTATCCCGCTCGACGACTGAGAACGGGTATGCAGTTGTTGGACGGGTCGACGAGAGCGTCCGAGAGCGAGGCTGTGACGGCTCGGAACGGAGGCCGGGAGGTCCCGGTGGCGTGACCGAGGAGTCGCTCCCTTCCGAATACCTCTCGCCGCTCGCCACGCTCGTCGACGAGGTGCTTGCAGAGGTCGGTTACGAGATAACCGCCGCCACCGAGGCCATCGACGACGCCGTGCCCGGTTACGGCGGCCTGTTCGACCCCACGACGACCCGGGACGAGTTGCGGCGCGCGCTCGATGAACTGCTGGCGTCGGAGCTCGCTCAGCCGCCCGTCTCTGAGCCGACCGACGACTCGTTCATCCTGTACGTCGACGGCAGTTCGCGCGGCAACCCCGGCCCGGCGGGTGCGGGCGCGGTCATCATGGACTCGGAAGAGACCCAACTCGCCCGACTCGGCCGTCCCGTCGGCTCCCGAACGGGGAACAACACCGCCGAGTACGTCGCGCTCCAACTCGGGCTTTCCGAACTGATGACTCGCTACGAGCCACACAGCGTGGAGGTGCGAATCGACTCGATGACCGTCATCCGAGACGTCTGGGGTGGCTCAGCCCCGACAGAATCGGGTGTCGAAGCGTACAGCGAGGCCATCGCCACGGCACTAGCGAGCGTTCCGAACCACCGCTACACGCACCTGGCCGATAGCGACCCGAACCCCGCCGACGCCCTGGCGACGGTCGGTGCCGATATCGCGGCGCTGGGCCCCGGATAGCGACGACACCACCAGTGGTCTCTCCCGAGCGAGTCGCTGACTGCCCGAGTTCCGTTTACGAAAGAACAATTTTGCCAGTCCGGGCAGAGAGCTAGTCGTGCCCTCCGAGACAATCTGTTGGCCTCGACACCTAATTTTATATAGCGACATACGATTTATTTGTTGATCTCGCGAATTAGCCGACAAATTACTAATCCTCGTTGTCTGTCGCCGACAACGACACAACAAAAATAGACAGCTATCGGATACTTCTCGCCTCTCGCTCGAAATCGGGGCTCACAGAATTATCGAGGGTCGGTGTTCGGTCTTCTCTCGACGGGTGACCAGTCAGATGCGCCAGTTCAGCGAGAACGAGTCGTTCGTCGCGGTATCGTTCGTTCCGGTCGTGCTGTTGGTCGTGGAGTTTGTGGTCGTCTTCGTCTGCTCGGCCGGCTCACCCGTATCGGCCGTGACGGTTCCGCTCGTCAGTTCGCCTAGCGGGGCCTGGATAGCGTAGCTCGGCGTCTCGACCTGAATCGTGCTCTGGGCGTCGACCTGCACGAACTTCAGTTCGAGCGCGTACGAGCCGTCGGACTCGATTTCGGTCGCTTCGACCTGGTCGGTCTGCGGGTGGAACGCCCACGCCGTCTCACCGGCGTCGAGCCGACTCGTCTCGCCTTCGATGGTCCGAACCGTGTAGTCCCGGTTCGTATCGGACCCCGCGAGCGGGTAGTTGCGGTCGAGCCACGCCTGGAAGCCTTCGTCGATAGCGTACACGTTCTCGAAGCCGGTCGCGAGCAGCATCGCCGCCCGGAGCGACGACAGGTGGTGCGGGCAGTGGCAGTAGGTCACCACGCGGTCCGCCTCGTTCCAGTCGTCCGTGGGGTCGAGTGTCCGACCGTCCGGTGCGGGGCTGAGAACGGACCCGAAGATGTGGGAGACGTCGTACCCGGTCTCGCTGCGGGCGTCGACGAAGCGCGCCTCGCCGCGCGCGTACCAGTAGTACGCGTCCTCGATGGGAACGAGGGGGACTTCGACGGTCACGTCGTGCACCTCTCGGGTGAGCGTGTCGTACGAACTCGTGTCGATGGACCGCTCTTCCGGCACGGTGTCGAACTCCGGCGGGTAGCCGTCCGAGGGCTTGGAATCGGTCGGCAGGTCGTCGCCCTCGCGCGGGCCTCGCATCTGATTCTCCGGCGCGGCCGTCGTCGTTTGCGTCGTCGTCTGCGTCGCGTTGGCGGTGGTCGTCTGGGTCGACGTGGACGTCGTCCCTTCGGGGGACCCGCTCGAACAGCCCGCGAGCCCGGCAATCGTCGCTGCACCGGTCAACTGGAGGAACCGTCTGCGGCTCGACTGTCGTTCTGTCATCACCCATCCGTACTGAGCAGTAGTGGTTTATTATATACAGAGTAAGCGCTGTACGCCCGTACTCGCGTGGAAAGACGGACTACGAGCGACGAACGTATCGAGCCGCTAAACCGCCGGTCACGCGGTCTGCTTGAGATACCGTTTCTCCCAGCGACGACGCGTCTCGACCGCTTCGCGGCCCTCGTCAGTGAGTGAGTACTCGTTGGTCCGTCCGTTCTTGCTCCCTTTGTTGACGAGGTCCTTGTCGACGAGTTCGTTCAGGTTCGTGTACACGCGGCCCGTGAGCAGGTCGCGCCCCTGCGTCTTTTCGAGTTCGGTCTTGATAGTCTGTCCCGAGGAGTCGCTCATTCCTCGCACAACGAACAGCAAATCGCGTTGAATCGCGGTTAATTCGTGTACGCACATAGGGGATGCCACGGACGCACCCTACATGAACTTCGGAGATAGTTGTGGTACTAAAGAACCCCTAGAACGGGTGGAACGGTCGTTTCTCGGAGTTTGCTCTCAGAACCGACGACGACTGAGTGAATAGACACATCATAAATCGGGGTCGCCCCGACCGCTCGAACGCACGAAATCACGCACACCCGGACGAGCGCGCCATCGTTCCGCGACTGCCGACCAGCGGACGCCGGGCGATGACCGGCCCGCTAACTGCGCCCATCCGGGAGCGAACGCCCCGACCCAGCAGTTCCTTACTCATCCCATAGTAAGGAACCCCGCCGACCACGTGCAGAGTATGTTTGGAACGAGCGGCGTTCGCGGTGCCGTCGGCGAAGACGTGACGGCGGAAGTGGCGCTCTGTATCGGAAGGGCGCTCGGTAGCGAGGTCTCCGGACGCGTCGTCGTCGGCCGCGACGCGCGCGAAAGCGGAACGATGCTCGAACACGCACTCGTCGCCGGGATTCTGGAGTGCGGAATCGACGTACTCCGACTCGGAACCCGGCCGACACCGTCTATCGCCCGCGCCGTCGAGTGGTTCGACGCCGACGCCGGTGCCGTCGTCACCGCCTCGCACAACCCGCCGACCGACAACGGCGTGAAGCTCTGGACCGCGTCCGGCCGGGCGTTCGATTCAACCCAGCGCGCCGCCATCGAGCGGCGTATCGAAGACGAGGACTACGAACTCGCCGCGTGGGACGGTGTCGGAACCGAACAACACCGGAGTATCGAAAACCGCCACCGCGACGCGCTCAAATCGAGCGTCGACCTCGAAGACGACCTCTCGGTCGTCGTCGACATCGGCAACGGGACGGGGCGGCTCACGGCGGACGTGCTCTCGGACCTCGGGTGTACGGTGTCGACGCTCAACGGCCAGCGAGACGGTCGGTTCCCCGCCCGTCCGAGCGAACCCACCGACGAGACGCTTCGCGGGCTCAAGTCCCACGTCGCCGCGACCGACGCGGACCTCGGCGTCGCCCACGACGGGGACGCAGACCGGATGATGGCCGTCGACGGCGACGGAAACTTCGTCGATGGCGACGCGCTCCTCGCCCTGTTCGGGCGCGAGGCCGCGTCAGAAGGCGACCGAATTGCGGTTCCGGTGAACACGAGCCTCGCCGTCGACGACGCGGTCGCGACCGTCGGCGCGGACGTGGTACGGACGCGCGTGGGCGACGTGTTCGTCGCCGAGAGATGCGCCGAACCGGGCGTCGTCTTCGGTGGCGAGCTCCGGGGCGTGGATTTGGGCCGACGAGACGCCCTGTCCCGACGGCCCGCTCGCGGCGTGCAAACTCGTCGAGTTCGTCTCGCGGCGCGGCCCGCTAGCCGACCTCGTGGACGACATCGACGCCTACCCGCTTCGCCGCGAGAGCGTCGAGACGACCGACAAAGCGGGCGTCCTCGAACGCGTCGAAGCAGCGGTGCGCGAGGAGTACGACGACATCGACGACCGCGACGGACTCCGCGTCGAGACCGACGACGGGTGGTTCCTCGTCCGGGCGAGCGGAACGCAACCGCTCGTTCGGGTCACCGCCGAGGGTCGGACCGAAGCGGCGACCGACCGACTGTTCGACGAGGCGCTGGCGCTCGTCGAGTCTCGAACCGACACCGTTCGCGCCTGAATCGGGGGTAATCCCCGTTGAAGAGGGATGGAGATTCGAGCGTCCCGCGAGGTTCACCACCGAGTGACACGGCAGGAAGGAACCCCGCAAACGTACGCCTTGCAGCGGTGAGACGCCGGACTGTTGGCCAATCGAACAGCGCTGCGGACACGTAGGCTCGGTGAATTTCGTTCTTGCTCCCGCGTGGAATCGGTGAATATCTAAATATGACCGTCAGAGAGTGTGACACACCAACAAATCGTCGATATTTAGTGCGTTAACTGTACACACAGATATAAAAAGACTGGACATGTGAAGGCTCGAAGTTTCTTCGTTTTATGACGTTCAGTAAATCGGACACAATGAACTCGAAATTTACTCGTCGCACCTTTCTCACCGCCGCCGGCGGACTCACGCTGCTCGGAACTGTCGGAACTCGGAACGCCGCTGCGGGGTTCTCGCCGGGCGTCGTCGGGACCGCACCATATCTCAGTGACCGACTTTACCCGACGATGGGCACCGACGATTCGAACCCGACGCTCGTCGTCTACGTGAACTTCCTGTCGGACTCCTCGCAGTACTTCGTCCAGCACAATCTCGAAGACATCGTCCGCGAGTACGTCCTGACGGGCGACCTCAATCTCGAACTGCGATTCCTCTCGTACAGACCGGACGCCATCGACACCTACCTCGTCGGCGACGACGAGGGCGAAGCCCGCGCCGCCCGCGCCGCTCACGGCGTCTGGGACGTCGAACCGGAGAACTTCTGGCAGTTCTTCGAGTTCATGTTCTGGAACTTCACGACCAAGACGTACACGCACGCTCGGTTGGAGTCCTACATGGACCTCGCAGGCGTCCGCAACATCACCAAAATCGCCAACCGCGCCTACGAAGACCGCTACGACAGCCTCGTCCGCTCGGCGACCGACGAGGCCGTCCGCTACGGTATCTCTGGCGTGCCGCGGGTCCGACTGCTTCGAGACCACAAGGACGCAAACTACGGTGACGTTCTTGGCTGGATTCGGACCCGTCTCGACCGGGTCAATGCGGGGTCGGTACGCACCCACTCGCTGTTGCCCGGAACGAAGTACGAAACGCCCGTCTACGTCATCGACTCCGGAAAACCCGGCCCGACGGCGTTCGTCGTCGGCGGTATCCACGGCGAAGAACCGCAGGGCTACCACGCGGCGGACCATATCAGGCATCTCCGCCCGACTGGTGGCAAACTCGTCGTCGTCCCCTACGCGAACGCGCCCGCAATCAGCATCGGGGCCAGATACACTGAAGACGGCGACCTAAACCGGCAGTTCCCCACGGGGGCGCAGCCCACGTCCCGACTCGCGCGGGCGCTCTGGGACGAACTCGCCTCGCACGACCCCGACGTCGTCGTCGACCTCCACAGCTCCAGCGGCATCTACAAGCACGACGGGAAAGTCGGGCAGGCGGTCTTCCCGACCCGCGCAACCCCGATGAACGCGGTGAACGCCTGCGACTACGTCAACGAGCAGTACGTCGACCCCTCGGAGTACCCGTCGTACTACGACTTCGACTGCGGGAACTCCCTCGACGGCTCTCGGCCGCTGTTCATTCACAAGGTGTACGGCGACCTGCACCTCCCCGGCTACCTCGTCGAGACGACTCGCAAGGGGACGACCCTCGAAGACGCCGTGACGTGGGAAGTCGCCGTCGCTCGCGACCTGCTGTGGCAACACGGCGTCTACCACGGGTGAACCACTACGTCGCGCCTAACGCGACCAACTCGCCGAAAATCGCCGACAACGACCACTTATCTCACGTATAATAACGCCCATCGTTCGACTACGGCGGGGTATGCAAGCGATTCTACTGGCAGCCGGACGCGGCACGCGAATGCGCCCGCTGTCGAACGAGGTTCCGAAACCGATGCTGAGCGTGGCCGGACAACCAATCGTCGGCCACACCGCCGCGGCGGCGGTCGAAGCCGGTGCCGACGAACTCGTCGTGGTCGTCGGGTACGGCCAAGAGACGGTGCGCGAACACTTCGGCTCGTCCTACCGCGGCGTCCCGGTCTCGTACGTCGAACAGGACGAACAGCAGGGGACCGCAGACGCGGTTCGCGCCGCCAAGGAGCACATCGACGGCGCGTTCGCCGTCCTCTACGGCGACAACCTCTACGACCCCGCTGGAATCGATTCCCTGTTCGACGCGGCACCGAGCATCGCGTCGGTCCGCGTCCCGAACCCCTCCAACTACGGCGTGTTGAACGTCAGCGACGGCGCGGTGGCGGAAATCGTCGAGAAACCCGACGCACCGCAGAACGACCTCGTCAACGCCGGCGCGTACGTGTTCCCCGCCGAGGCCCGCGACATGCTCGACGTGCCGCTGAGCGAACGCGGCGAGCGCGAACTCACCGACGTTCTCGACCGGGTCATCGACCAGTTCAACGTCTCGCCGGTGACGCTCGACCGCTGGATGGACGTTGGACGCCCGTGGGAACTCCTCGAAGCCAACGAGTGGAAGCTCAAGACGTTCGACCGCCGCATCGACGGCGACGTGAGCGACGACGCGACGGTCCAAGGCGACGTGGTCGTCGAGGAGGGAGCGACCGTCAAAGACGGCTCCGTCGTCGAGGGGCCCGCCTACATCTCGGCGGGCGCGACGGTCGGACCGAACGCGTACGTGCGCGGTTGCACGTTCCTCGGACCCGACGTTCAGGTCGGCCACGCCGTCGAAATCAAAAACAGCGTCCTCCTCGCGGAGACGAGCGTCGGCCACCTCTCGTACGTCGGCGACAGCGTCGTCGGCCGCCGCGTCAACCTCGGCGCGGGGACGAACGTCGCCAACCTCCGCCACGACGGCGAGGCCGTCTCCGTGACGGTCAAAGGCGAACGAGTCTCGACCGGCCGCCGGAAGTTCGGCGCGGTCGTCGGTGACGACGCGAAGACCGGCATCAACACGGCGCTCAACGCCGGGGTGAAACTCTCCGAAGGCGCTCGTACCCTGCCCGGCGAAACCGTGACGACTGACCGATAACGCGGCGGCAGCGACGAGACAGCTTTCTTCTCACACCGGTTGCGACACCTCGGAACAGTCCGAATCTCTCCGTACCATCGCATGTTCTTGTCAGTCGTCGTCGATGTCGAGGTGCGTCAGTACCGACAGCAGTGTGTGGTGGCGGAGAACGAGCGAGACGACATCGCGAGCACGAGTCGTCGGTCAGTCGGGGAGAAGGAACGGGGTGTTCAGGAGTCGGTGAGCATCCGCACCGGCGGACACAGCACGTCGTTGGGAGTGAGGACGCTGTCGTCGTCCGCGGCGTTCATCCACGTGGTGATGTCGTTGATTCGGAGTTTGACTCGGACCGGAAGCTCGTGGATGCTCGGGTAGCCGGGGAACAGCTTGCGGTCGAGTTCGTTCCGGTCGTACTGCGCCTCCATGTCGGGCCACGGCGAACTGAACGGCTCGATACCGGGGACTTTCCGGCGGACGAACTTCTCGATTTGGTTCCTCCTGAACGAGTTGTGCGGTCTGTCCGGCGGCCGGTGTCGGAAGATGTCCGGGTTGAGTTTCCGCATCGCCGCCATCATCGTGTTCGTGTTGCGCTTTTCGGGCGGGGTCTTCAGGTGCCAGTCGATGAGTTCGGCGTCGGCGGCGACGAACGACTCGATGTAGTTGTCCGATAGCTCGAAGTGGAACGGGACCGACGGCTGGTTTTGGATTCCGATGAGTTCGATACTGTCGTAGACGTTGTCGTATCGATCCGACCACTTGTCGAGTTGCTCGTCGACGACGTCGTCGATGAACTCCATGCTCGTGTCGAACTCGTCGTAACACTCGGGGAAGACGTGGTCGCACGCCGGGTGGTAGCCGAACTTCGACGACAGCACCTCGGCGGGGTCCGGGTCGGGGTCCAGACCCTGCAACGGGAACCGATTACCGAACACTTCGACGACGTTCTGGGGGAGGAAATGTCCGCGGAGGAACGTATCGAAGAGCAGTCCGTGAAAGACGGTGTCGGCGTCCATCTTCTCGTCACAGCCCGCGTGGTGGACGTGGACCGACTCGCGCGTGCCGAGCGAGTACTCGATGACGTCCTCGTCGACGTTGATGTAGTCGTCGTCGGGGACGAGCGTCTCGTGGTTGGCACCGTACTGGTTCGCGATGTTCCGGGCGGCTTCGACCTCGGGATGGTCGGGCGCGCCGAGCGTGTAGCAGACGTCGATGTCGGGGTGCTGGGCGACGATTGCTCGCGAGTCGTAGCCGCCGCTCAGGAGCACGCCCTGTTTGCCGGGGTAGTTCGCCCGGCGGGCTATCGCCCGTTCGAGGCGCGCCGCGAGCTCGTCGACGTAGTCGAACTCGTCGGGGTCGGCGGGGTCGTAGACGAACCGAGAGAGCGTCCCCGACTCGTCGGCGGTGAAGTAGCCGTCGAACGGGATGCAGCTGAGTCGGCTGTAGACCGTCCGCTCGTCGACGACGACCCCCATGTGGATGTACTCGAGGAGGCCGCGGGTGTCGACTTCCAGCCCGGTTGCCGCCGAGAGGACGCGCTGTGGGTTCGTACCGAACACCCGCCCGTCGGGCGTGTCGGTGTAGAAACACTGCCACGTGCGGGCGGGGTCCGAGGCGACTATCGCGTCGCCGTCGAGTTCGACGAAGACGAGAAACGACCCGTTGAGTTCACCGAACGCGTCGGCTCCGACCGCGGCGTACCGTTCGAGGGTGTACTCCGCTGTCGGGGTCGAAACGTCATCGGGGGAGAACGCCTCGCCCCAGACGATACAGCTCCCTCGCTCGTCTCGATACGTCGACGAGCGCCCCGGGAACCCGAGCGCGGGGTCGCGGATAGCGACAGTCGCGCGCTCGCCGTCGGCGACCCAGTCGAAACTCGACCGAGACGCGAGGCCGTCGAATGCCCCGTCGTCGTCGAGGACGCCAAACAGTTCTTTGTTCATTGTGGGTGGCTGGTCTCCGTGAGGTTATTCGACTGTGACACTCTTCGCGAGGTTTCGCGGCTTGTCTATCTCGCGGTCCAACTCGGTCGCACAGTAGTACGACAGCAGCTGTAGTTGGACGTTCGCGAGGAGGTTCTCACAGACGGGATGTCTGTCGGGAACGTAGAGCTGTTCGTCCGCGGTGTCCATTATCTGGTGGTCCGACGGGCCGAGCGCGACGATGGGCGCGCCGCGGGTCTTCGCCTCCTTGGCGTTCGTCACCGTCTTGTCGCTGCCGTCGGTACAGACCGCGAAAACGGGCGTCCGGTCGGTGACGAGCGCCAGCGGGCCGTGTTTGAGTTCGCCGGAGGCGAACCCCTCCGCGTGCTCGTAGGTGATCTCCTTGAACTTGAGCGCGCCCTCCTTGGCGACCGAGCAGCCGAGTCCGCGGCCGATGAAGAAGTACGCGTTCATGTCGAGGTACTCGCGAGCGAGTCGCTTGGCGTCGCTCGTCTGGAGCACCCGTTCGACGGCGTCTGGGAGTTCGGCCAGGTCGGAGACGAGTCGGTCGAGGTTGTCGGCGGGGACGCCGGATTCGACGATGTCGGAGAGGTGCTGGCTGAGGAGCGTGAGCACCGCCGCCTGCGACGAGAACGTCTTCGTGGCGGCCACGCCGATTTCGGGGCCGGCGCGGATGTAAATCGGTTCGTCGGCCTCGCGGGCGGCGGTCGACTGCACGACGTTCGTCACCGCGAGCGTCTCGACGCCCTCGTCGTTGACCTGCCGAAGTGCGCTGAGCGTGTCCGCTGTCTCGCCGCTCTGCGTAACCGCGATGAACAGCGTATTGTCCGTCAGCGAACTCGTCGTCAGGTCGTACTCGCTCGCGCGAATCGCGCGCGCTGGAACGTCACAGCGGTTCAGGAGGCTCGCACCGAACAGCGCGGCGTGGTACGAGGTGCCGCATCCGACGAGTTGGACGGAGTCGACGTCCGAGAGGTCGGTCTCGATGTCGAGGTTGATGTCGCCAGCCTCCTGGTCGAGACGGCCCTCGAGCGTCTTCTGGAGCGAGGTCGGTTGCGTGTGAATCTCCTTGAGCATGAAGTGGTCGAACTGGCCCTTTCCGGTCTCGTCGGGGTTCCAGTCGACCGTCTCGACTTCGCGCCGCACCGTCTCGTCGTTCTCGTCGGTGATGTCGACGCCGTCGGCGCGGACCTCGACGGTGTCGCCGTCTTCGAGGTAGACGACGTTCCGCGTGTGGTCGAGGAAGGCGGGCACGTCGCTCGCGAGGTAGTAACTACTCTCGTCGACGCCGAGGACGAGCGGCGACCCCTGCCGGGCGGCGTAGATGGAGTCGTTGCCGTCGACGACGACCGCGATTGCGTAGCTTCCTTCGAGCGCATCGACCGCGTGCTGGAACGCCGCCAGCGGTTCGTTTCCGCGGTCGAGGTAGTGGCTGACGAGGTTCGGAATGACCTCGGTGTCGGTGTCGCTCGTGAACTCGTAGCCCTCGGCTTCGAGGGTCTCCTTGAGCGTCGCGTAGTTCTCGATGATGCCGTTGTGGACCGCGGCGACCTGGTTCGTCTGGTTCGTATGCGGGTGCGCGTTCTCGTCGGTCGGCGGCCCGTGGGTGCTCCACCGCGTGTGTCCGATACCGAGCGTCGCGCTCGATTCGACCCCGTCGATGGTGTCCTTGAGGTCGGAAACCTGACCCGAGCACTTCCATACGTCGAGTCCCGAGCCGTTTTTCACCGCGATACCGGCGGAGTCGTAGCCGCGGTACTCCAGTTTCTCGAGTCCGGTCACGAGCGGACTGATAGCCCGGTCTTCACCGACGTGAGCGATGATTCCGCACATGTTAGCGTCCCTCCGAGGACTGCGAGACACGCGCGGTCCCGGTCGTCGTTGGCTGTGGTCGGTTCAGAACGGACGGGGCGGAGATGTTCGACTCCCCCAGGAGTTGTTTCTGATGTGTCATGGTTTGTGGGGTCAGCGGGTGAGCTGTCCGTGAAACCACGATACGGGGAAGCGGCCATTACTATAGACGCGCTAAGGGACGGTGGCGACTCCACAACCGAAACAAACGCGTCGCTGTCGTGCGGTTTTTCGGAAACGTGGCATCGGCGGGTCGAACGACGAATTAGGCACCGAACAGGCCGCAGAGCGCGCGCCGGGACGGCTTACACGGCCGATAATAATGCCGTTTACGACTAGGTGTGGTGTATGGTTGACCGAGAGACAGACAGACGGAGTATTCTCAAGCTATCCGGCGTCGCGGCCATCGCATCGCTGAGCGGCTGTGCGAGCTTCGCCAAGCAGGCGAACAGCGGCGGAGCGGACACGCCGGCGGGGCAGTCGGAACAGCAGACGACGACCGCGCAGCCCGAGACGCAGACGGCCGCAGGCAACGAGACCGACGCGAACGCGTCCGTCGAGATGCGTCCGAAGACGGTGTCCGACCCGTCGTTCGAACTCCATCCGGGTGCCCTCCGGTCGCTGCAGACCGACGCGCGGTATCCGACCATCGGCACGGCCGACACGACGGTAACGGTCTACGGGAGTTGGAAGTGTCCGTACACCCAGGAGTTCGTGCGACAGCAGTTCGGCGGGTTGGTCGAGGACTTCGTCGCGACCGGAGACCTCTCCATCGAGTTCCGGAACGTGGCGTACATGGACGGTGAGCCGTACCTCGGGCCGGACGCGCCCCGGGCGAGCGAAGCCGGGCTCGCGGTCTGGAACATCGACCCCGAGTCGTTCTGGACGTACTTCTCCTACGTCTTCGCGAACCAGCCGCAGGAGCGCCGCGACTGGGCGACGACCGAGAACCTCGTCCGATTCGCCGAGACGGCGGACACGAACGGCATCGACCAGATTCGGCGGGCGATTCGCTCGCGCGCGTACGCCCAGAGCGTCCAACTGTCCGCCGACAGCGCGGCCGAACTCGGCATCACGACCGTCCCGCGCGTCGCCACCGACGACGAGGTGACGGCACCGACGGTCGACCCCGAAGCGACGAGAGAACAGCTTGAGCGGGTCGCGAACGGCGGGTCGACGTTCGGCGGAACCACAGAGAACAACTCCACGTTCGGCGGGGACTCGACCGAAAACGACACCACCTTCGGGTCGTCGTCCGGCGGAAACGAGACCGGGACGACGAACAACAGTTCGACGACGTTCGGAAGCAACGAGACGACTGAGTCGGACGACGACGCGTTCTAGTTCTTCGCGGCGCTGTCGCAGGCTGGGTTTTTTCCGTGTGAGCCCGTCCGAAATAGTCAGTCGCTGTGAGATGCGGAGAGCTCGTTGACGGAGATGCGCGCCCAGAACCAGGAATTTCTGCGAGAATCAGTTGATTACGTAACTGTATTCGAATTCCCCGGATTCATTGATTGTGACCCCGCTCTGGAGGAGCCCAGCGTTGAGCGTAACGTGTCTCTCGAAAGAACTCCCGTTCATCGCGGCCGTGATGTCGTAGGTGTTCTCCTGACCGATCAGCGTAGCCACGTGGCGCTTTGCCCCCGCATCGAGGACGACCGTGTCATTGTAGACTACGGACGACTCGTTGCTGATTGCGAGGTGGATGCTCTTGCTCGAATTGGCTTCGTTCTCAAGGAAGAATGGCACACGTTCGGCTCGCGGGACAGTTGTTGGTTGTGTGGTAGTCGTGACTGTCGTGGTTGTCGCCGTCGCCGTCTGTGTCGTAGCTGTTGGTGGTGCAGTAGTCGTTGTCTGCCCAGTCGTTGCACATCCGGCAAAGACAACGAGGCACACGACTACGAGCGTCTGGAGGGACAACCGTCGCATTCTGATTGATATGTCACTTGTCTCGGAATATGCTTTGTGTGCTCTCGAACCGCGTTACTGCACAGGACGAGGATGTCCAATGAAAGAGTTCAACTGACCCACACAGCCTGTTCAATAGCTCTAAAACAGTTCTTCACGAGCAGTTGAGACATACCGCTTCGCCACCCTCGTCGCAATGAGAACATCCGATTCGGATGCCACAGTTAAAAAGAACGACCGCGAGCCGAGCGGTCAGTTAGCGCCGGGGAGCGAACAAATCGTGACCTCGCCATTCGCGTAGACGTAGTTCGTCGTCGGCGGACAGACCTCGGTCTTCGACGGGTCGAGGTTCGTAGCCACGTCCTGTTCGTTCGGGAAGTACGAGGCACTCTGTGATTGGTACTCCCGATAGGCCGTTATCCCCTGTGGGACTGGCCTCCCTTCTTCGGCCGGTAACGGCTCGGCCGGATACGCGTTCGTCCGCTCCCACACCGTCCCGTACGGCAGGTCGGTGTAGAGTTCGCCGCCCTGTTGCGACGAGCGGGCCGAACCGTACGTGTCGATGGCGGCGAGTTCCTGTTCGGTGTACGAGAGCCGTTCGTGTTGGTCCGGGAACGCAGGACTGTCCATCGCGCCGTCGTTCGACATGAGCATCACGTTCGGGTAGACGAGCACGAACAGGAGTAGGATGACGCCGACCACCTTGAGCGAGGTCCGGTTCGCGAGGTGGCGGAATCCGAGGACGCCGATGATGGCGAGGAGGGCGTAGAGGTACGCGAACCAGCGACCGGGGACGAAGCTCTCGATACCGACGAGCGGCAGTCCGAGCACGACGAACAGCATCGCCACGATAGCGCCGACGAACGTGTACGTCGTCTGCGTCGCCCGCGAGCGGTTGAGCACCGTGAGACACCCGATAAGACCCGCGAAGATGAGCATGAGGAAGCCGGCTTCGGTGACGTACGTCGAGAGCTGCGAGAAGAACGTCTGACCGGCCGAACCGGCCGCACCGGACGCGCCGGCCGACCCGCCGCTACCGCTCACGCCCTGAAGGAACCCGGCGTTGAACAGGTTCAACACGAGGTAGTTGATGACCGTTTCGAGGAAGGTGTCGCCCTGATACGGCGTCAGCGACCACGTGAAGACGATGAGTCCGAGGTTGAACCCCACGAGCCCCGCGAGGTTCACGGGGCTGGACCCGCCGCCCGAGAACGAAAGCGGGTCGGGGTCCTCGGTGAAGAAGTCGAACCGGAGCAACACCTGCGCGACGAACCCCGCGAAGAGGAGCACCAACATGATGAACGACGACACCTGGTGGGTGAGGATGACGGCGGTGCTGAACAGGACGAGCAGGCCGAAATCGCGCCATCGCTCGCTGGCGTGGGTTATCCGCACGAGACAGTACAGACACGCGAGGAAAAACAGCAGGCCGAGGCTCGTCGGGATGAGGTGGATGCCCCAGCGGACGACCTGGTCACCCATCGCGTACAGCGCGCCAGCGGTGAGCGCCCACCGGGTCGGGACGAGCAGTCGCGCCGTGCCGTAGACTAAAATCGGAACGAGCGGCATCACGACGCCGAGCGAGAGGTACAGCGCGTTCCGAAGCGACAGGTCGAGGAGGTGCGTCGACGCCGCCGTGAGAAGGTGGAACAACGGCGACGCGTAGTACTTGATGTCGTTGATGGCAGACAGCGAGTCCGCCTGAAGAATCATCTGGACGAACGTCGTGTGCGACCAGATGTCGATTCCGATGTAACCCGGCGCGGTGTAGAGCGCGGCGAAGCGGACGACGAACGAGTACACGAGAATCTCCGCGAGGAAGACGCTCGGCCGCAGTTCGTCGTCCGGGGCGAGCAGTATCTGTCCGAGGAGGAGCGTGCCGACGACGCCGCCGATGTCCATGAACAGGATGCTTCGTTCGCCCTGAACGACTGCGAGAACGACCATAACGGCGAGGCCCAAGAAGACGCCGGCCGAGATGAGCCGCACGAGCGACGGCGCGAGCGTCGGGAGGCCGTTCGTGGTCCCCCTCCCGCGGGCGGCCGCGAGATAGAGGAGACTCCCGACGCCGAGGAGTATCGGGAGCGTCACGATGAAAATCTGCGACGAGAGGAACCGCAGCGGGAACAACGCGAGCGCGAGCACGACTCCGAGGGCCGCCGCGAGCACGTCGAGTTCGGCTCGTTGTAAGCGGTCGTATACCGATGAGAGCATCGTCATGTATGAGCTGAGAGTTGTGGTTCGAAGAGCGTCCGTCAGATTGTGGTCGGGTCCGTATTGGGGCCGTAAAACACGTCCTGCCAGTCGCGGGTCACGTGGGTTCCCCACTCGATGTCGAGTTCGGGAAGCTCACGGTCCATCGCGTACTGCACGCTGAGCGCGGGGATATTGGCGCCCGCACCGACCGACGCGGTGACCGACCGGGAGATTCGCGGATGGACGTCGACGAGTTTCGGCCTGCCGTCGGCGGTGTATTTGAACCGGAACGTGGCGTTGTACTCCAACCCGAAGAGCGAACAGAGCTCGTGGGCGTCCCCGAGGAGTTCCGGGTTCTTCTCGACGGTGCCAACGAACGAGGAGTCGTCGCAGGTCGCGGCGTGCGACCGTGAGACGAGAACCGGCGTCTCGTCGTCGCGAACGAGGGCGTCTACGGTGTACTCCTCGCCGGGGAGGTACTCCATCACGATGAGTTCGGGGAACTGGGCCGTCTCACGGAGGACGGGGAGCACGTCGTCGAGCGTGGTGACGGTGCTGTCCGGTTTCTGGTTCAACAGCGCGTTGAACCGGTCCATATCCGGGTCGACGACGCGAAAGCAGCGCCTGTCGTTGCTGACGGGTGGCTTGAAGCAGACGCGGCGGTCGGGATAGCCGAGCGCGTGGACCGCGTCGAGAAACTCGTCGAACGAGGAGGCGCGGTAGAACTCGGGTGCCATCGGGTGGGCCTGCTTGACGAGTTCGTCGTACAGCCGTCCTTTATCCCTGGTAATCGAGAGCGACTGGGGCGGAACGGCCATCACTTCGATACCCTCGCGCTCGAAGGCGGCTTCGCCTCGGAGAGGGCCTCGACGTCCGCCGCGTTGAGAGGGAAAATCACGTCGGCGTTCTCGCGGCGCGCGACCGAACGCAGCTCGGAGACGAACGCGTCGGCGTCGCCGGCGGGGACCGTCTCCGCCGTGTCGACGAGGCTGAAGCCGTAGCGTCCGGGTCCGTATCGACGCCGACGATGTGGGCGTCGAACGCGTCGGCCCGGCGAATCGCTTGATGATACCCGAAGCGCCGAAGGTACCGGCACCGGTCACCAGCACGGTCACATCGCCGTCCCGGCTCGACGGTCGGACTGTATCCAGCAGTGTCATCGAGACGAGACAGACACCAAGGGCCCCTTATTATATAGCAGATAAACGGCGTGAACCGTCGAAAACCGGCTGTTTCGGGGCCTCAGTCACGGTCCGAGAACGAGCGGCGAAACGCGGGGACGTGCGGCTAGTCGACGGCCGCTACTCGACGGCCGCGAGAACCCGTTCGACGATGATGTCCGTCGCGTCGACGTTCTCTTCGAGGAGTCGCTGTCGGCGGGCCTCCCAGTCGGCGTCGGTCGACCGGAGGATGTCGACCGCTCGGTTCGCGGCGCGTTCGTTCCGATGTTCGCCGTGGTACCCGAACAGCAGGTCGAACGAGGCGAGGTCGCGCATGAGCCCGGGGTTCGCGCTGTGGACGTAGACGGTCGGCGTCCCGAGCACGGCGCTCTCGGAGGCCATCGTCCCGCTCTCGCCGATAAAGAGGTCGGCGTACGCGAGCACGTGGTGAATGAGGTGCGGGTCGATGGTGATGGCGTAGTCTGTTAACTCGGGGGGAAGCGAATCACCCTCCGCGGAGATGAGTACCGATGCGCCCGCGTCTTCGAGGCGACCGACTAACTCGGTGAGGCCGTCGAGACCCTCGTCGCCGATGTCGTGCGCCGCGCCCCAACTGACCAACCGGACGACCGCGTACGTGTCGTCGGCGTCGACCGGCAGGCCATCGAGCGCTGACGGGTCGGGGTCGAATCGGTCGGGGTGGAGGTAGGCGAGTTCGTGGTAACTCGGGTACCGGTGGTGGTTCGAACCGGCGTCGTCGCGGTAGCATTTCGGGGTGGCGACCTCGTCGGCGAAGGGAAACGTCAGCGCGTTCGAGAGCGTCGCGTGCTCCGTGTCGGTGAAGACGACGCACTCGGCCCCGACGAGTTTCGCGACGTGTGCGGCCTCGAACCCCCCGATGGAGGCGATGACGTCCGGGTCGATGTCCCGCGCGGCGCGAAACAGGCGATACTCGATACCGAGCGTCGACAGCGCGACGCCGGCAAGCGAATCGCCGCGGGAGCCGACGACCTCGTAGTCGATGTCGTACTCGTCGAGGAGGTCCACAGCGACGTCCTTGTCGAGGGCGCGAACGTGGACTTCGTGGCCGCGAGCCTCGAACTCGTCGATGGCGTGCTTGAAGAAGTGAACGTGCGCGGGGTGCTGAATCGTGATGAGGATGTCCATCGCGGTGTCTCAGAGTTGCGCGTAGTGGAAGCCGCGCTCGCCGGCCTCGTCGGCGTCGAACGCGTCGGCCACGTCTATCATGACCGGGTCGGACCCGAGCGCGGCGGCCATCTCGTCGAGGTCGTAGTCGGCGAACTCCTCGTGGCCGGTCGCCACGACGACGCCGTCGTACGCCTCGAAGTCGACCGACTCGACCACCTCGATGTCGAAGACTCCCGCGACTCGTCGGGGTCGGCGTGGGGGTCGTAGCCGACGCAGTCGACGTGGAACTCGTCGAGTTTCTCTATCATCGTGCTCACGTCGGAGCTTCGGATGTCGCCGACGCCCGGCTTGTAAGCGAGTCCGAGGACGAGCAGTCGCGTGTCCTGGAGGACGCGCCCCGACTCGTTGATAGTCTTGACCGCCTTGCGGGCGGCGTGAACCGGGACGTACTCGTTGATTTCGCGCGCCTGCAACACGAGTTTCGGCGAGAAGCCCTCGCGCTTGGAGCGGTAGGTGAGGTAGAACGGGTCGACCGGGATGCAGTGGCCGCCGACGAAGCCCGGGGAGTAGCCGTCGTGGAAGTTCCACTTCGTCCCCGCGGCTTCGAGCACGTCCTTGGTCGTCAGGCCCATGTGGTCGCACGCGATGGCCAGTTCGTTGACGAGCGCGATGTTCATGTCGCGCTGGACGTTCTCGATGACCTTCGACGCCTCCGCCGTCTCGATGTCGGGCGCGCGGTGGATCCCGGCGTCGACGATACTCCCGTAGAGGTCGGCGAGGCGCTCGCGGACCCCCTCCGAGTTGGCACCGACTACCTTGACCACGTCCTTCACGCTCCGCCCGGTGTCGCCGGGTGACGCGCGCTCTGGAGAGTAGCCGACGAAAATGTCCTCACCCACGGCGAATCCGGACTCGGATTCGAGCGCGGGGACGAGGACGGACTCGGTCGCACCGGGGTAGACGGTGGATTCGAGGACGACGGTCGTCCCCGGAGAGACGTGCTGACCGATGGTCTCGGCCGCGGATTCGACGAACGTGAGGTCGGGATTCTCCATGCTGTCGACCGGCGTGGGGACCGTCACGATAACGAAGTCCGCGTCCGAGATGTGCGTCGCGTCCGTCGTGAACAGCACGTCGGAGGCGGCGACACCCTCGTCGGTTACGTCCCCGGTGGGGTCCGTCCCCGCCGAGAGCGTCGAGACCTTGTCGGGGTCGACGTCGTAGCCGATGACCGACTTCCCGGCGCGGTCGAACTCGATGGCCAGCGGCAGGCCGACGTAGCCGAGGCCGACGACGCAGACGGTGTCAGTCATGGAGTCCGATTCCCTCGTAGTCGACGCGGTCGTGGTCGCGGTACTCCGTGGCGGCCTGCCGCCCGTCGACGAAGACGACCGGGCGGTCGTCGTCGGCGAAGGCGGGAACGTCGAGGTGGTCGAACGACTCGTGGGCCGTCACGAGGACGATGGCGTCCGGCGACAGGTCGTCGCTCGTCACGCCGCGCATGACCGTCGCGCCCGCCTCCTCGAAGACGGCGGTGTCGTCGAGAATGGGGTCGGTTGCGACCACGTCCGCGCCCGCTTCGTCGAGATGTTCGACGACGGGGAGCGCCGGTGTCTTGCGGATCTCTTCGACGCCGGCGCGGTAGGTGAGACCGAGGACGAGAACGGTCGCGTCCTCGGGGTCGATGCCCCGCGCCGCCAGTCGGTCGAGCGCCGTCTGCGCGGTGACGTGCGGCATCTCGTCGTTGACGGCGCGAGCCGTCTCCATGAGCGGCGACCCCGTCTCGAACTGCGTGATGAGGAACTGCGGGTAGTACGGGATGCAGTGGCCGCCGACGCCCGCGCCGGGCGTGTGAATCTCGCAGAACGGTTGGGTGTTGGCCACGTCGATGGCCTCGGTCACGTCGATTTCGAACTCGCCCGCGTGGGTCGCGAGTTCGTTGGCGAGCGCGATGTTCACGTCGCGGTAGACGCCCTCGAACACCTTGACCGCCTCCGCGGTCGTCGTGTCCGAGACCGTGATGACCTCGTTCGACGAAATCTGGTCGTAGATGAGCGACGCGGCACGGGTACTCTCGTCGTCGGCGCCGCCGACGACCTTCGGGTACGCCCCGCGGATGTCCTTCAGCGCGCGCCCGGACGAGGTCCGCTCGGGGCAGAACGCGAGACCGAACTCGCCGAGCGAGAGGCCGCTTTCGGATTCGAGAAGCGGCAGGAGCGCGTCGCGACAGGAGCGCGGCGGGAGCGTCGATTCGAAGACGACGAGGTCGCCCTCGTCGAGGCCCTTCGCGATATCTCTCGCGACCGCCTCGATGACCGAGAGGTCCGGCCGGCCCGCCTCGTCGACGAGCGTCGGGACGATGACAACGTGAATGCTCGCCTCGTCAGCGACCTCACGCGGTTCCGTGTTGGCGACGAGCGCGCCGTCCTCGACGAGTTCTTCGACGAGTTCGTCGAGTCCGGGTTCGCCGACGATGTGGTTGCGGCCGGCGTTAATCTCGCGGACGACGTCGGTGTCTATGTCCGCGCCGGTGACGTTGCCGGTGGTCTCGGCGTAGACGGAGGCGAGGGGAAGCCCCATCTTGCCGAGGCCGTAGACGCCGACCGGCACGTCGCCGGACGTGAACGCGGCTCTCTGTTCGTCTTCGGAGCGTTCGGAGCCGTAGATAGTCGTGATTGAAGATTGCGTGCTCATATGGAGTTCGCTCCCTGAAGCTTCGCCGGGAGTGGGCGGTGTTCGGCTGGCGTTCCGACCGCGAGCGTCTCCGGCGGAACGTCCTCGGTGACGGTCGCGCCGGCGGCGACGAACGCGTTCTCGCCGACGGTCACGTCGGGGAGAATCGTCGCGTTCCCGCCGATTGACGCGCCGTCTTCGAGCGTCGGGCCGGTCATCTCGACGTCCTGCCGGACCGGATACGGGTCGTTCGTGAGCACCGCGCCCGGCCCGACGAACACGTCGTCGCCGATGTGCGTGTGGGTCGGGACGTAGACCCGGGTCTGGAGGCTCACGTTCGAACCGATGGTTGAGGTTCCGTCGATGACGGTGTCGGTCCCGACGACGACGTTGTCGCCGATTCGGGTGTCTTCGCGGACGAGCGCGTCGTGGCCGGTGACGAAGCCGTCGCCGATGGTCACGTCGCTGTAGACGATGGTCCCCGAGCGGATTCGGGCGTCGTCGCCGACGATCGTCTGCTGTGAGTCGTCGCCGGCCGGGTACCCGAGGGTGACATCGTCGTCTATCTCGCAGTTGGACCCCGTGACGTACAAGTTCATGTCTGAGCCGAATCGGCGGTCGTCTCGTCCTCGTCGGCGGGCGACACGTCGCCGTCCGACCGGAGGGTGGTTACGAGCACGAACAGTGCGACGAGCGCCGCGAGGAGTTTGGTTTTGGTGCGCATGTGTTGGTCACGCCGCGGGCCGTCGTGGCCCGCGATTCGAAACGGAGGTCACGCGAAACGGCCATTATTATCGGGACGATAAGCCCGCAGACGCCCGAAAACGGCGGGAAACGAGTCGTCCCGGCCGTGCGAACGCTCACCAACCAGCGTCGGAATTCCTCGATTTTTCGGAGCGTCACCCCCAGATCGCCGCCGTCGGCGCAGTCAACCATCCGCCCTTATCAGACCGCTAAGCCCTTCTTTCGCCCGATTTCGAGCGTGAACGGTCGCGGCCATTTTTCAACACGGACTGTCAAGGCGCGGGTAATGAAGTCGTCTACCCGTCGCTGGACACTCGACTTACTCCTCGTCGTCGCGGGGGCAATCGCCGCGCTCGCGGTGGTCATGCTCGACTTCTCCGGGTCCGTCGTCCGGAGTCTGTTCGTCGTGCCGCTCATCGTTCTGTACCCGGGGTACGCGCTCCTCGCCGCGGTGTTCCCGGAACGGCGGTCGGACGTCGAGTCCGACACCATGAGCGACGAGTCGGCGCTGACGCGACCGACGCGTCACACCGCCGGACTGCTCTACTCCGTTCGGCTGGTCCTCTCGGCGGCGTTGAGCCTCGCGCTCGTCGCCGCAGTCGCGCTCGTCACCAACCTCGTCGGACAGGGGTTCGACGCGAGCATCGTCGCGCTCGGCGTGTTCGGCGTGACGATACTGTTCACCGCCGTCGCCGTCGTCCGGCGCATGCTCCTCCCCTCGGACGCGCGGGCCGGTGCCCCGCCGCTGAGTACCGTTCTCGGGAGCGTGGCGTCGACCACCGGAGCGGTCACGTCCCCGCTTTCGTCCGAGTCGCGGAGTTCGCCAGTCTCGCTCGCCGTCAACCTCCTCGTCGTCGTGAGCGTCGTCGCGTTCCTCAGCAGCGTCGGGTTCGCGATGGTCGAGACGCAGACGCCCGAGTCGGACTTCACCGAGGCGTACCTCGTGACCCAGAACGAATCGGGGTACGCGGCCAGCGGCTACCCCCAGCAACTCAGTCGCGGAGAGCAGGTCCCGGTGACGCTGGCGCTGGAGAACCACGAGCACGAATCGACGACGTACACGGTCGTCACGAAGCTCCAACGGCTCGACAGAACGGCGAACGGGACGCGGGTGACCGAGGAACGCGAACTCGACCGAACGCGGCAGTCGGTCGAGGACAACCAGACCGCCTACGTCCAACAGGACGTGCGGCCGACGATGTCCGGTGAATCGCTGCGACTCGTCTACCACGTCTACAGAGGCGACGCCCCCGACGATGCGAACCGCGAGAACGCGTATCGGACCGTCCAACTGGTCGTTTCGGTCGGTGGTGGTGAAGACGCCACTGCGCAACTCAGCCGGCCCGATTCGACCGGAGGGGCGAGCGCCTGATGTGGCCGTGGGAGCATCTCGTCTTCGGCTACGTGCTGTTTTCCCTCGTGAACCGCGCCGCGTGGGACCCGCCGATCAGCGACGAGGCCGGCGTGGCCGTCGCGCTGATGACGCAGGTCCCGGACCTCGTCGACAAGCCGCTTTCGTGGTCGTTCGGCGTCGTCACGACGGGGTACGGCCCGGCGCACTCGGTCCTCGTCGGCGCACCGCTCGTCGCGCTGCTCGCGGGGGCGCTGTGGACGCGGAACAGGGCGAAACTCGCGCT
>NZ_JPES01000114.1:0-20307 GCF_000730175.1 Haloferax sp. ATB1
CACCGTGATGGCGAACGTCCTCGGCGACCGTCGACGAGAGCCGACCCGCGCGCCTCGGCGGCCTCGACGACGCGCTTGCGGAATCGGGCGTCTCGCTGCACTGGTACGGCAAAGACGAGGTGCGCCCGCTCCGCAAGATGGGCCACCTCACCGCCGTCGGCAACGGCGATGTCGACCTCGAAGCGCTTCTCGCACGCACGCGCGACCTCCGGGACGGACTACACTTCGACTGATACACAATGACGACAGAACGGGACCTCATCGACGAACTGCACGCACAGGCCGACGCCGACCGCGACCCCGAGACGACGCCCGACGTGGGAATCATCATGGGGTCGGACTCCGACCTCGACGTGATGTCCGGCGCGCACGAGGCGCTGGACACGCTCGGGTTCGGCGAACAGACGGACTTCGACGCGCCGCCCGAGGAGCGATTCACCTACGAGACGTACGTCGTCTCAGCACACCGGACGCCGGACTTGATGTACGCCTACGGCGGCACCGCGCGCGACCGCGGCGTCGAGGTCATCATCGCCGGCGCGGGCGGCAAGTCCGCGGACCTGCCGAACATGACCGCCTCAATCGCGTACCCGCTTCCGGTCGTCGGCGTCCCCGTTCAGGAGAAGTCGGTGGACTCGGTCATCGGGATGCCGACGGGCGCGCCCATCGTCGCGGTCGACGCCGGCAAGTCGTTCAACGCCGCACTTTCGGCCGTACAGGCGCTTTCTCGGGGGTACCCCGAACTCGAAGACCGGCTCGTCGAGTACCACGAGGACCTCGTTTCCGACGTGGCCGAGACCTCGGCCGCGCTCCACGACCTCGGGGTCGCGGGCTTCCGCGACTCGCAGTAGCGAAGCGCCCGTTATCCCCAGTCAGTTTTCCGCAATCGAGAGCCGTTCCCAGCGTCGAAACCCTGCCCGCGCGGGGTTCCGGGCGTCTCTCGCGTATTTTCCAAATAGAAGCTCTCTCGCGCCCGAAACACACAAATCAATGTTTATAGGGGAGCGCTTCTAACCGCCGCACGTCAGGGAGACACGGCATGAGTGATTGGATTGCAATCGGTGCGATGGGGCTGGTTGGTGTCGGCATACCGCTCGCGATGATGGCGGTGTCGGCACTGCTTCGCCCAAGCGTACCGGAACAAGGAAAGAGTGCCACGTACGAGAGTGGTGAGGTGCCGACAGGCACGGCGCGCGTCCAGTTTAACATTCAGTACTACATGGTCGCGCTGCTGTTCCTCGTGTTCGACATCGAGACCGTCCTGATTTTCCCGTGGACGGTCATTTACCGCTCGGCCCTCGAACAGGGCGCGTCGCTGGCGACGATTCTGACGCCGATGCTCGTTTTCATCGGTGTCCTCGTCGTCGGCCTCGTCTGGGCGTGGCGCAACGGCGCAGTCAAGTGGGTCAAAAGCCCGCAGGCCAGTCGTCGTAAGACAGAGAGGCAAGATGCATGAGTAGCGAACAGAAACCATTCGTCAGCGGACGATACACAGGCATCGAACAGACCGAGACTCGCGACGCCCGGATGGCGGGGGCGGACGACCGGTTCAACTCGAAGCTTCGGGAGGCGTTCGGCTCGTCACCGTTCATCCTCACGAAGTTCGACAAGTTCATGAACTGGGTCCGCGGGTCCTCGATGTTCATGCTGCAGTTCGGGTATCGCGTGCTGCAGCATCGAGATGATGCACACCTACGCGATCAAGCACGACCTGGACCGATTCGCGGCGGGTGTGCCGCGCGCGTCGCCGCGACAGGCCGACGTGATTATCGTGCCGGGGACGATCGTTTCGAAGTTCGCCCCGCGCATGAAGCGCGTCTACGACCAGATGCCCGAACCGAAGTTCGTCGTCGGCATGGGGTCGTGTACGATTTCCGGCGGCCCGTTCCAGGAGGGCTACAACGTCATCAAGGGCGCAGAAGAGGTCATCCCGGTGGACATCCACATCCCCGGCTGTCCGCCGCGCCCGGAGGCGCTCATCTACGGTATCGCGAAGCTCCAAGAGCGCATCGCGAACGGCGAGTCGAGTCCGGTGACGGTCAAGCCGTACGAACTGGAGCAGTTCGGCGACCTCGAACGCGACGAAATCGTCGACAAGCTCGCCGCAGAGATCGACGAAGAGGACCTCGTCATGCGGTACAACTGGGGCCTTAGATTCGCCATGAGTCTCGAAGAACAACAGTCCGACGACCCCGCGGAACTCGAATCGGGCGTCAGCCGCGGCGACGAACTCGCCGACCTGCTCGGCGACCTCGTCGTCGGCCGCGAAGAGCACATGAACGCGCCCGGCCTCGTCATCCGTCCCGACGAGGTCCAAGACGCGCTGTTCAAGCTCCGCGACGAGGCCGGCTTCGACCACCTCTCGTGTGTGACCGCACAGGAGTACGAGGACCGCTACGAGTCCATCTACCACCTGACGAAGTTCGACGACCGGACCGACGAGGTCTCGGTCGTCGTGCCTACGTCGAAGGACAACCCGGTCAGTCAATCCGCCGAACCGGTGTTCCGGACGGCCGACTGGCACGAGCGGGAGGCGTACGACCTCGTCGGCATCCAGTACGAAGACCACCCGGACCTGCGTCGCATCCTGCTTCCGGACACGTGGCAGGGCCACCCGCTCGGGCTGGACTACGACCAGGACCGCCCGCAGATCGCGACGCTCCGCGAGCACGCGAATCCGCTCGAAGAGGACCACCGCGCCGGGGACAGCAACACGATGTACATCAACATCGGGCCGCACCACCCGGCGACCCACGGCGTGCTGCACGTCGAGACGGTCGTCGACGGCGAACAGGTCGTCGACCTCGAATCCGACATCGGCTACCTCCACCGCTGCGAGGAGCAGATGTGTCAGCAGGGGACCTACCGGCACCAGATTATGCCGTACCCCGACCGCTGGGACTACATCTCGGCCGGACTCCTGAACGAGTGGGGCCTACGCCCGCACCGCGGAGGACCTCGCGGACATCGAGGTTCCCGAGTACGCCCAGATCATCCGGACGATGGGCGCGGAACTGTGCCGCATCGCGTCGCACATGATCGCGCTCGGGACGTTCGCGCTGGACGTGTACGGCGACTTCACGGCCATCTTCATGTACGCCATGCGGGACCGTGAAATCGTCCAGAACATCCTCGAAGACCTCACCGGTCAGCGCATGATGTTCAACTACTTCCGGCTCGGCGGGGTCGTCTGGGACCTCCCCGAACCCCGCGAGGAGTTCTTCGAGAAGATTCGTGACTTCCTCGACGGGCTTCCGCAGGCGCTCGAGGAGTACCACGACATGATCACCTCGAACGAGATTCTGCAGGCCCGTACGGTCGGCACGGGCGTCCTGCCGCCGGAAGTCGCAAAGAGCTACGGCGCGACCGGACCGGTCGCTCGCGGCTCCGGAATCGACTACGACCTCCGCCGCGACGACTCCTACGGTTACTACGACGAACTCGACTGGGACGTCGTCGTCGAGGACGGTTGCGACAACTTCTCGCGCCTGCTCGTGCGTATGCGCGAAGTCGAGGAGTCGGCCAAGATCATCCAGCAGTGTGTCGACCTGCTCGAAGACTGGCCCGAAGACGAGCGGAACATCCAGGCCAACGTTCCGCGCACTCTGAAGCCCGAAGAGGACACGGAAATCTACCGCGCCGTCGAAGGCGCGAAGGGCGAACTCGGCATCTACATCCGCGCCGACGGCACCGACAAGCCGGCCCGCTTCAAGATTCGCAGTCCGTGCTTCTCGAACCTGCAGACGCTCCCCGAGATGTCCGAGGGTGAGTACATCCCCGACATGATTGCCTCGCTCGGCAGTCTCGACATCGTTCTCGGAGAGGTGGACCGGTAATGAGTCTGCAAGCGGTCCTTCCGGACACGATCAGCGGCCTCCTCGGCCTCGAAGGCGTCCTCGGGGACGTTGTCGGCGGACTCGTCGGCGCGTTCCTCGTCGCCAACATCATGCTCATCATGACGGCGTTCGCCGGGCCGTGGGCCAAACGGAAGATTACGGCCGCCTTCGGTGACCGCATCGCGGTCAACCGAATCGGTCCGTTCGGTCTCCTGACCATCGTCACGGACGCAGTCCGTCTGCTGTCGAAGGAGCTCATCGTTCCCGAGGGCGTCGACCGTCCCGCGTGGGACCTCGCGCCGATAGTCATTCCCTTCTCTGCGCTGCTCGGATTCGCCGTCATCCCGATGGGTAACGGCATCCAGCTCGCGGACCCCGAAACCGGCCTCGCGTTCGCCTTCGCCGCGGCGTCTATCGCCTCGCTTGGCATCGTCATGACCGGCTACGCGTCGAACAACAAGTTCTCGCTCATCGGTGCGCTTCGCGCCGTCGCGGCGAACATCGCCTACGAGATTCCGCTCGTCGTCACGGCGGCCTCGGTCGTCATCTTCGCCGGCTCGCTCCGCATGAGCGAAATCGTCGCCGTGCAGGCCGAGCCGCTGCTTTCGGTCGCGGGCGTGACGATTCCGACGTGGTTCGCGTTCGTGAACCCCTTCGCGTTCGCGCTGTTCATCATCGCGAACCTCGCGGAGGTCGGCCGCAACCCGTTCGACATCCCCGAAGCGCCGACCGAGATTGTCGCCGGGTATCAGACCGAGTACTCCTCGGTCTACTTCGTGCTCATCTACCTCGGTGAGTTCATTCACATCTTCCTCGGCGGCGCTATCGCGGCGACCCTGTTCCTCGGCGGTCCGGCGGGCCCGGTCCTGCCCGGATTCGTCTGGTTCACCATCAAAATCTGGGCGTTCTTCCTGTTCACCCAGTGGGCGCGCTCCGCGGTTCCGCGCCTTCGCGTCGATCAGTTCCTCGAAATCGGTTGGAAGGGGATGCTCGTGCTCTCCTTCGCCAACCTGGTTCTCACGGCCATCATCGTGGGGGTGATTGCATGATCGGAATCCTCAAAGGCATGGCAGTGACGCTGAAGCACGCGCTCGACGGGCAGACGTTCACGGTCGAGTACCCCGAGACCGCGCCCGAAGTGAGCCCGCGTTTCCGCGGCGTCCACAAGTTCAGCCAAGAGCGGTGTATCTGGTGCCGTCAGTGTGAGAACGTCTGTCCGAACGACACGATTCAGATCGTTCAGGACGACCAGCGCAACGGCGAGCAGTACAACCTCCACATCGGCCAGTGTATCTACTGCCGGCTGTGCGAGGAGGTCTGTCCCGTCGACGCCATCCTACTCACGCAGAACTTCGAGTTCACGGCGGACACGAAGAACGACTTCGTCTACAACAAAGAACAGCTCAAGAACGTCCCGTGGTACAAGGACATCGACCCGCTCAACTCCCGCAACCCCGACCGCAACGCGTGGATCGGCGAGGGCGAAGGAGAGGTCGACTACCAGTAACATGACCGCGAGTGAATCGTTCGAGTCCCGTCAGCCCGCGTCCGCTACCGGACGCTGAGGACGTTCTCGAAATGTTCAAAGGGATATCTCAAGGAGACATACACAATGGTTTATGAAACCATCGCGTTCGCGCTGTTCGCCCTCATTACCGTGGGCTGCAGCCTGGGCGTCGTCCTCGTGCGGGACATCTGGCATTCCGCACTCCTGCTCGGGGGCGCGCTCTTGAGCGTCGCGGTGCATTACGTGATGTTGCAGGCGGAGTTCCTCGCCGCCATGCAGGTCCTCGTCTACGTCGGCGGGGTCCTGATTCTCATTACGTTCGCCGTGATGCTGACGCGTATCAATCCGGAGGTGAGTAGTACATGACAACCAAACCGCAGCTGAAACTCGGTTCGCATCTCGTGCCCGGACTCGCTGCCGTCGCGCTGTTCGTCGTGATGGCGGTCGTGTTCCTCGGTGCGTCGTTCCCGAACCCACAGGGGTTCGCAGAGGGAGCAAACATCACCGCGAGCATCGGCTATTCGATGTTCAACCTCGGGTTCGGAAGCGTCGACGGCGAGAGCATGCTGGTCGCATTCGAAATCATCGACCTCGTGCTCGTCGCCGCGCTCACCGGCGCGGTGCTCCTCGCTCGCCGCGAGGACACTACTACGGGGCAGATGCGGACTATCCTGACCGACGGTGGTCGGGAACTCAAGCAGACGCTGTTCGACGACGAGGAGGGTGACAACTGATGGTCCCCGCGCAGTATTACCTCGTCCTGTCGGCCGCCGTGTTCTGTATCGGCATCTTCGGCCTCTTGACTCGACGGAACGCGCTGTTGTTCCTGATGTCGGTCGAACTGATGCTGAACGCCGCGAACATCAACCTCGTCGCGTTCTCCTACTACTGGGGCAACGTGACGGGCCAGACGTTCACCCTGTTCACGCTGGCGCTCGCCGCCGCCGAGGTGGCGGTCGGTATCGGCATCATCCTCGTACTGTACCGTAACTTCGACGGCGTGGACGTGACCAACGCGACCACGATGAGGTGGTAATATATGGCAGGTATCTTAGACTTCGCTCCGGCCATCGTCCTCCTCCCGTTCCTCTCGTTCCTGATCGCGCTCGGGGCGGGACGGTACATGCCGAAGGGAGGGGCGCTGGCGGGTATCGGCGCGACGGCAGGCTCGTTCGTCCTGTCCATCGCGACGTTCTTCGCCGTCAGCGGCGGACAGACCTACAACCAAACGATTTACACGTGGGCGGAGGGCCTCGACGCCATCAACCTGACGTTCGGTCTACTCATCGACCCGCTTTCGTCGATGATGCTCGTCATCGTGACGCTCGTCGCGCTCCTCGTCCACATCTTCAGCCTCGGCTACATGAACGACGAGGGCGAGACTGGCCTCCCGCGCTACTACGCCGGGCTCGGCCTGTTCACCGCTCCATGCTCGGGTTCGTCGTCGCCGACAACCTGCTCATGGCGTTCATGTTCTTCGAGCTGGTGGGCCTGTGTTCCTACCTGCTCATCGGCTTCCACTTCCGGCAGGACGGCCCGCCGAGTGCCGCGAAGAAGGCGTTCCTCGTCACCCGCTTCGGTGACTACTTCTTCCTCATCGGCGTCGTCGCGGTGTTCGCGACGTTCGGCTCTGCCGCCTTCGCCGGCCCGGACGCCTTCCCGGTCCTCGCCGAGGAAGCGCTCAACGGCGAACACTCGGTCAACACGTTCCTCGGTATGGGCGAACAGGCGTGGTTCACCGTCGTCGGCCTCCTCGTTCTCGGGGGCGTCGTCGGGAAGTCCGCACAGTTCCCCCTGCACACGTGGCTCCCGGACGCGATGGAAGGTCCGACGCCCGTCTCCGCGCTCATCCACGCAGCGACGATGGTCGCGGCCGGTGTCTACCTCGTCGCCCGGATGTACGGGTTCTACGTGCTGACGCCGACGACGCTCGCCATCATCGCCCTCATCGGCGGCTTCACCGCCCTCTTTGCGGCGACGATGGGCGTCGTCAAGAAAGAGATCAAGCAGGTGCTCGCGTACTCGACCATCAGCCAGTACGGCTACATGATGCTCGGCCTCGGTGCCGGTGGCTACGTCGCGGCGACGTTCCACCTCATGACGCACGCCTTCTTCAAGGCGCTGCTGTTCCTGGGTGCCGGTTCGGTCATCATCGCGATGCACCACAACGAGAACATGTGGGACATGGGCGGTCTGAAAGACAAGATGCCCGTGACCTACTACGCGTTCCTCTCCGGGTCGCTCGCCCTCGCGGGCATCGTCCCGTTCGCAGGCTTCTGGTCGAAAGACGAGGTCCTCTACGAGACGCTCATTCACGGCCTCGGTGGCAGTCCGATTCTGCTCGCCGCGTACGCGATGGGCCTGCTCGCCGTGTTCTTCACGGGGTTCTACACCTTCCGGATGGTATTCCTCACCTTCCACGGCGAGCCACGGTCCGGAACGGCGCGTGACCCCCACGGCGTTCGCTGGAACGTCAAGGGTCCGCTCGCCGTCCTCGGCGTGCTCGCCGCGACGACCGGGCTCGTCAACATGGTCCCGGTCGAGAAGCTCTTCGGAATCAAGGGGATTGACTTCCTGCATCAGTTCCTCGACGGGAGCTTCAGCTCGCTGAACGCGCACCACTACGCCGAACTTATCCCGTACAGTTCGGGCTACATCGGCGGCGAGGCCGGAACGGTTGCTATCGGTGCGGCCGTCTCGCTCGGCTTCGCGCTCGGCGGTGCCGCGCTCGCGCACATGCTGTACAACGTCCCCGAGCCCGTCGAACACACGGACAAGCTCGGGAGCATCAAGACCGTACTGTACAACAACTACTACCAGGACGAGTACCAGGTCTGGATCGCGACCGGCGTCGTCCAGCCCATCTCGCGCGTCCTCGATAAGTTCGACCAGGGTATCGTCGACGGCGTCGTCAACGGTATCTCCAGCGTGAGCCTGTTCGCTGGCGGTCGCGTCAAGCGCATTCAGACCGGTGTGGTGAGCAACTACGCGGCGCTCCTCACGCTCGGTCTGACCGCGCTCCTTCTCGGTCTCGGTCTGCTCGGAGGTTGGTTCGCATGATAATCGAAGCGCTCATCGCAGTCACGTTCCTCGCCGCGCTGGTCACCTTCGTCCTGCCGGACCGGTACGCCGGCAAGGCGGCCTTCGCGCTGAGTCTGGCTCCCGTCGTCGGGAGCCTCTACATGTGGCAACAGTACGACGCGAGCGGGAACGCCTTACTCGGCGGGAACATCGCGTTCGAGACAGACGTCGTCTGGCTGCAACTCGGCCAGTACGACATTCACTGGATGGTCGGCGTCGACGGCATCAGCATGCCGCTCGTCGTCCTCACGACCATCCTCACCACGCTCGCTATCGTCAGCGCGTGGACGCCCATCGCGGAGCGTCAGTCCCAGTTCTTCGGTCTGATGCTCCTGATGGAGGCGAACCTGCTCGGCGTCTTCACGGCGCTCGACTTCTTCGTCTGGTTCGTCTTCTGGGAGGCCGTCCTCGTCCCGATGTACTTCCTCATCGGCGTCTGGGGCGGTCCCCGCCGCAAGTACGCGGCGATTAAGTTCTTCGTCTACACGAACATCGCGTCGCTCGTGATGTTCATCGGGTTCATCTCGCTGGTGTTCGGCCTCGGCGACTCGATTACGTCGCTGCGGTTGCCCGAGATTGCCCAAGCGTTGCAGGCCGGGCAGCTCGGAAGCTTCGCGGGACTGTCGGCCGGCGCGCTCGCGTCGGTCGCGTTCATCGCGATGTTCTTCGGGTTCGCGGTCAAGGTTCCGGTCGCCCCGCTTCACACGTGGCTGCCGGACGCACACGTTGAGGCCCCCACGCCGGTGTCGGTCATGCTGGCGGGGGTCCTCCTGAAGATGGGTACGTACGCCCTGCTCCGGTTCAACTTCACGATGCTGCCGGAGACGGCGCGCGCCTTCGCGCTGCCCATCGCCCTGCTCGCCGTCGCGAGCGTCATCTACGGCGCGCTTCTCGCGCTGGCACAGCAGGACCTCAAGCGCATCGTCGCGTACTCCTCCGTCTCGTCGATGGGGTACGTCATCCTCGGTCTCATCGCCTACACCACCTACGGCGTCGGCGGTGCGACCTTCCAGATGGTCGCCCACGGCCTCATCTCCGGTCTGATGTTCATGGCCGTCGGCGTCATCTACAACACGACCCACACGCGCATGGTGTCGGACATGTCCGGAATCGCCGACCGGATGCCCGTCACGGCGGGCATCTTCGTCGCCGGCGCGTTCGGCTACATGGGCCTCCCGCTCATGGCCGGTTTCGCGGCAGAGTTCTTCATCTTCAAGGGCGCGTTCGAGTCCACGGTGATGGAGGCGATGCCGCTGTTTACCGGCGCCGCGATGTTCGGTATCGTCATCGTCGCCGGCTACCTGCTGTTCGCGATGCAGCGGACGCTGTTCGGACCCTTCCGGTTCGACGGCGACTACGACGTCACGGAGGCGCCGTTCCACGACGTCGCACCCCTCGCGGTGCTGCTGCTTCTCACCATCGTGCTCGGTGTCTCTCCGGACATCTTCTTCACGATGATTCAGGACGCGGTTAATCCGATTCTCGAACTGGGAGGTGCGTTCTAGATGACGCCCCTCCAAGCGCTCCCCGAGTGGGCGGCGACGGCTCCCGCCATCGTGCTCGCGCTGACGGGACTCGCGCTGCTGCTCATCGACACCATCGACCCGGACTCCACGAACAACGGCCTGCTGGCCGGCACGGCGACGCTCGGCGCGCTCGCCGCCGGCGGCATCGCCGCCTGGTTCCTCATCGGCGGAACCGGCATGGAGTCCACAGGCGGCTCGATTTCGCTGTACGGCGACGCGCTCGTCGTCGACGGGATGAGCCTGTTCTTCACGCTCATCTTCACCAGCGTCACCGCGATGGTGACCGTCGCCTCCTACGACTACCTCGCGGACGAGGAGTACCAGGGTGAGTTCTACTCGCTCGTCATATTCGCCGCGACCGGTATGACGCTCATGGGGATGTCGAACTCGCTGGCGACCGTCTTCGTCAGCCTCGAACTGGCGTCCCTCCCCTCGTACGCGCTCGTCGCGTTCCTCAAGAAGGACCGCGGCAGCATCGAGGCGGGCCTGAAGTACTTCCTCATCGGCGCGCTGTCGTCGGCGGTGTTCGCGTTCGGTATCAGCCTCGTGTTCGCCGTCACCGGCTCGCTGGTGCTCCCGGAAGTCGCCGCGACGCTCGCCGAGGGCACCGAACTCGTCGGCGTCCTCGGCCTCGGCGTGCTGATGATCGCCGGCGGCTTCGCGTTCAAGACCGCCTCCGTTCCGTTCCACTTCTGGGCGCCGGAGGCCTACGAGGGCGCGCCCGCCCCCGTGAGCGCGTTCCTCTCGTCGGCGTCGAAGGCGGCCGGCTTCGCCGTCGCCTTCCGCGTCTTCACCGTCGCGTTCCCCCTCGAGACCGTCACCGCGGTCGGCGGCGGGAGCGTCGACTGGTCGCTGCTGTTCGCGCTGCTCGCCGTTGTCACGATGACGCTCGGTAACTTCGCGGCGGCGACCCAAGAGAACGTCAAGCGCATGCTGGCGTACTCCTCTATCGGGCACGCCGGCTACGCGCTCATCGGGCTCGCGGCCATCACCGTCGACGGTGGTGCCGCGAACGGCGACGTGCTCGGCGCGAGCATGGCCCACCTGCTCGTCTACGGCTTCATGAACACGGGCGCGTTCCTGTTCATCGCCATGGTCGAAAAGTGGGGCCTCGGCCGCACGTTCGAGGACTACAACGGCATCGCGTCGAAGGCGCCCATCGCCGCGACGGCGATGACCGTCTTCATGTTCTCGCTCGCCGGCCTGCCGCCGTTCGGCGGCTTCGTCTCGAAGTACGCGCTGTTCTACTCGGCCATCGAGTCCGGCTTCTGGTGGCTCGCCGCCTTCGGTGCGGTCAACAGCGCGCTGTCGCTGTTCTACTACAGCCGAGTCGTGAAGGCAATGTGGATCGAGGAGCCGTCGAAGCCCCTCGAAATCGGCAGCCAGCCGGTCGGTCTCTACGTGGCGATTATCTTCGCCGCGGTCGGGACGGTCCTGCTCCTGCCCGGCTTCCAGCCCGTCATCGAGACGGCCCAGACCGTCGCTGCGGCGCTCTTCTGAGCGCCCCGGCGGTTCGGTTCGATTCGGTTTCTTTTATTCTCGCAGTAACTCACCGAGCGCCGATGCCAACTCCTCGGAGCGCCTGAGCGTCAGGCCGTCGGTGGTGACGAACACGCCCTTGTCGTCGTCGGTCACCCGCGTCAGGTAGCCGTGGTCGAACGCGCGGACAGTGTACCGGTAGTTCCCGAGTTCGGAGCCACGGTAGGCGGTCCGCGCCTGAAACCCGTCGGTCTCGTGTTCGACGAACCCGGTGAGGTCGGCGTCGGCTTCGAGGTCGCTTCGGAGGTATATCTGGTCGCACCGGTCGTGCGTGAAGTACGTCACGCTCCTGAGGTCGTCGCCGACGACGGTTCGACAGGTTCGGACGAACGACTCGGCTCGCGACTCGGGGAGCAGTTGCGTCTCGAGTTCCATCGTATATGTGTCATGCGTTGGCATGACATAATATCATCGCCGGATGGGAGGACGGTAGGGTTTTGCGGCCGGAGTCCGACCCTCCGTGTATGGTACGTCGCCTGGTTCTCGGCTGCGGGTCGCTCGGCGGGAACCTCGTCGAGCAACTCGCCGACCGCGGGGGGACGGTAACGGTCGTCACGGACCGGAAAGGCCGCGCCGACGACCTCCGTTCGGACGGCATCGTCGCGAGGGAGGGCGACCCCGCCGACCCGTCGAACTACCCCGACGCGGCCGACCTCATCGTCGTCGGCGGGCAGTCTTCGGCTTCGAACCTCGACGCGGCGCGGGCGGCCCACGACCGGTTCCCGGACGCGCCGCTCGTCGTCTACCTCGGCGGCGACGCCGACCCGTCGGTCCGCGCCGGCATCGACGCGTTGGCCGACGAGGTCATCGACCCGCGTCGAATCGTCTCCAGGCGAATCCTCGACGCCGTCGGTACGTCGCACACGGAGCGGTTGAACCGCCTGATGCGAGTCCTCCGAAACCTCGACGGTAGGCTCGCGGTCGTGATGCACGACAACCCGGACCCCGACGCCATCGCCGCGGCGCTGGCGCTGCAGGCCATCGCCCAGCGGGCGAGCGTCGACGCAGACGTGTGTTACTTCGGCGACATCTCTCATCAGGAGAACCGCGCGCTCGTGAACCTCCTCGATTTGGACCTTCGGGTTCTCGACGAGGTTCCGGCGGACGACGAGTATGCCGGCTTCGCGCTCGTCGACCACTCCCGACCGGGCGTCAACGACCGCCTGCCGCCGGAGACGACCATCGACATCGTCATCGACCACCACCCGCCGCGTGCGCCGGTCGAAGCGGCGTACGTGGACCTCAGACGCGGCGTCGGCGCGACGAGCACGTTGCTCGCGGAGTATCTCGAACGGCTCGGTATCGTCCCCGACACGACGGTGGCGACCGCCCTCCTGTTCGGGATTCAGGTCGACACGAACGACTTCACGCGGGAGGTCTCGACCGCCGACTTCGAGGCCGCCGCCTTCCTCATCCCCCACGTCGACATGGACCTGCTCGAACGGGTCGAGACACCGAGTCTGACCTCCGAGACGATGGAGACGCTCGCCCGCGCCATCTCGAACCGCGACGTTCGGGGGAACGTCCTCACGACGAACGTCGGCGATATCCGCGAGCGGGACGCGCTCGCGCAGGCCGCCGACCACCTCCTCGGGATGGAGGGCGTCGAGGTGACGGTCGTCTACGGACTGATGGACGGCACCGTCTACGTCTCCGGTCGCGCCCGCGGGGCGAAAGTCGACCTCGGAGAGACGTTCCGCGACGCCCTCGGCTCTATCGGGAGCGCCGGCGGCCACGCGGACATGGCGGGCGCACAGATTCCACTGGGCATCCTCGACGACGTGGGCGACGACTCCCGGGAGTCGCTCGCGACCATCGTCACGGACATCGTCGCCGGGCGGATGTTCGAGACGCTGGAGCACGCGACGCCGACGCCGAGTCTGGACACCGATGTGGCCTTCGAGTACCCGCTCGATGAGTGAACGCCCACACGTTTTTGCCGACGGTGGCCCTATGGGGTGGGAGATGACTACCAAAGCGACCGTCAAGGAGTACATGACGCGCGAGGTCCAGACCGTCTCTCCGACCGACACGGTCGCGGACGTCGCCCAACGCATCGCGGAGAGCGACGGGCACAACGGGTTTCCCGTCTGTGACGGGCGCAAGGCCGAGGGATTCGTCACGGCGCGCGATATCCTCCTCGCCGACGACGCCGCCCCCATCGAGACGGTGATGGCGACGGACCTCGTCGTCGCTCACCCCGAGATGGACGTGAACGACGCCGCCCGCGTCATCCTCCGGTCGGGCATCCAGAAGCTCCCGGTCGTCGACGACGCGGGCAACCTCGTCGGCATCATCTCGAACACCGACGTCATCCGGAGCCAAATCGAGCGCGCGACGCCGGAGAAAGTGGGCAAACTCATGCGGACGCTCGAGCAGATTCACGGCATCACGGTCCACCAAGAGCGCCGCACGGTCTCGCTTTCGAACCTCATTCCCACGCAGGCCCGCGTCTACGCCGACGAACTCGACGGTCGACGGTACGAACTCGAAC
The DNA here is from genome assembly GCF_000730175.1 of Haloferax sp. ATB1. Classification (NCBI taxonomy): domain Archaea; kingdom Methanobacteriati; phylum Methanobacteriota; class Halobacteria; order Halobacteriales; family Haloferacaceae; genus Haloferax; species Haloferax sp. ATB1. The sequence continues at coordinate 13,984 of NZ_JPES01000114.1, forward strand.
GCGGCCTCGCGGAGCCGCTCGTCGTCATCGACAACAACGGGACGCTGCTCCTCGCCGACGGCCACCACCGCGTCCTCGCGGCCGACCGAATCGGCATCGAGGAGATGGACGCCTACATCATCGTCATCGACGACCCCGTCGAACTCGGCATGCAGCGGACCGCCGAAAAAGAGGGTCTCAAGTCCATCTCGGACATCGACATCGTCGACTACGCTCGACACCCGTTGGTCGAGACGACGCGCAGACTCCAGTAGCTCAGTTCTCCACGTCGTACTCGTCTTTCCACGCCTCGACGGCTTCGCGGGCCTCGGATTCCGACTCGAATCGCTCGCCCTCGTAGCCGCGTCCCTCGGCAGACTGATAGAGTCGGTCGACCCTGACGTGCCACGCGTTCGGCCCGCGTCGGAGCCGAATGGTCGCGTGGCCGTCGCTTCGCTCCCACTCTACGATGCGGTCGTCTCGGCGGACCTCCGTCCAGGTCATACCCGGAGGTGACCGTCGAGCCCGAAGTGTCTACCCATCCGCCAGCGACGAGGCGTCTGCCGTCGCCGAAACGGCCGGGCGCGTCTCAGCGCCGCAACTCGGGCAGACGGCGTATCCGAGGCGGTCGTAGGGGACCTCCGGAGACGGGCGTTCCAACCCACACTCCTCGCACGTGAAGTACGAGACCCATTCGAAGGACATACTGACACTCAGGATTGTCAACGTATTAATTAATCACCGCTTACCCCCCGAGACGGAGGGTATCGGTGCGGTTATTCGACTCCCCGCCAACGGGGAGACGATGACAGTCGAGGACCCGCGTCGGGCGCTCGGGGTGGTCTTTTTCATCGTCTTCGTCGACCTCCTCGGCTTCGGTATCCTCATCCCGGTAATCCCCCTGTACGCGCTCTCGTTCGGTGCGACGGAGTTCGTCGGGAGCCTCCTCATCGCCTCCTACTCTGCGATGCAGTTCCTCGCCGCACCGTTTTTAGGCCGCCTGTCAGACTCCCGTGGTCGGCGACCCGTGCTCCTCCTGTCGCTCACGGGGAGCGTCCTCGCGTGGCTCCTGTTCGGCATCGCAGGGTCGCTCGCGGTGTTGTTCGCCGCGCGGATGCTCGCGGGCGCGATGGGCGGCAACATCGCCACCGCACAGGCGTACATCGCCGACATCACCGCGGCGGACGACCGGGCGAAGGGGCTCGGCCTCCTCGGGGCCGCGTTCGGCCTCGGCTTCGTGTTCGGCCCCGCGCTCGGCGGCTTCTTCGCCAGCGAACCGGTCGTCGCGGCCGCCCGGGACCTTCTGCCTGCGTTCGTCCCCGTCTCCGAGTTCTCGCTTCCGAGCTTCGCCGCCGCGCTCATCACCGGGACGAACCTCGTCGTCGCGTTCTTCGTCCTGCCCGAGTCGCGGCCGCCCGAAGCGCGCGGGACGCCGGCCGAGGACCGCGAGTCCCGCGTCCAACAGCTCCTTTCGGCGCTCCGGTCGCCCGGGCTGGGCACGCTCGTCGCCTCATTTTTCCTCGTCTCCTTCGCCTTCTCGGCGCTCGAAAGCCAGTTCATCTTCCTCACCAACGACCAGTACGGCTACGGCGCGACCGAGAACGCCATCATCCTCACCTACGTCGGCGTCGTCCTCGCGGTCGTGCAGGGCGGCCTCGTCGGCCCGCTCACCGACCGCTTCGGCGAGTACCGACTCGCAGTCGGCGGCGCGGCGATTCAGGTGCTCACGCTCGCGGCCGTCCCCTTTTCACCCCAACTGGGCGCGTTCGTCCCCGACCTCGGAACGATACTCCCGGTCGGTCCCGTCCTCCCGGCGGGCGTGCTCGCGCTCCTCGTCGTGATGACGCCGCTGTCGTTCGGCAACGCCCTCACGAACGTCTCTTTGAACACGCTCGTCTCCCGCTCGGCGACGGACGACGAGCAGGGCGGCGCGTTCGGCCTCACTCAGAGCGCCGGGAGCCTCGCCCGGACGTTCGGACCGGCGCTGGCCGGCGGGCTCTACACCGGCATCGCGTTCTGGGCTCCCTTCGTCGTCGGCGGCGTACTGATGATTCCGATTCTCGTCCTCCTCGTGCGGCTGGACCGCGAGGCGGTCACGTCGGCGACGGCGTGAAAAAAGGACGCAGGGCGGCGAAAGCGAGTCGTCGGCCCTTACGCGGGGGTCGGGCCTTCCGGGGCCGACGAGTCGTCGTCGGACCGGAACTGCGAGACGAGGTCGAGCGAGTCGTCGGCGCTTCCGAGTAAGAACAGCGAGTAGTACCGGAAGTACGTCACGACGGGCATCTGGACGACCGCGCCGACCGCGATGGCCGCGAGGACGAACAGGAGCCCGAGCGCGCCGAAGACGACCAGCCCGACCGTCGAGAAGTCAAGGCGACGTTCGCGGCGTTGAGCGCGAGGAACGCCCCGCCGCCGACGATGGCGAAGGGGATGGCGACGACGAGCAGGGCGAGGAGGGCCGCGATACCGATACCGATGCTCGCGAGGATGCCGAGGATGAACCGGACGATGACGTACAGCCCGAACTCGGAGAACTCGGCGCGGAACACAGGCACGACCCGGCTCCACGACGAGAGGAGGGTGCGGTCTTCGGCTATCATCGTCGGGACGACGAAGTCGGTCGTCAACTGCATGACGATCGCGAGCACGAACGCCAGCAAGATGGCGAGCAGCACGAGCGGGATAGCGAGGAGGGCGGCCACGGGCGTGAACGCGACGGAACCGAGGAACACCGCCGCGACCGGGACTCCGATGACCGCGAGCACGGCGACGAGCAGGCCGATTTGGAACGCGAACAGCCTGACGCCGAGCCAGAAGCGCTCGCGGAACGGCTTGCGGATACGCACGTCTTTCGTGACGACGGCGTCCACGAGGACGAACTGCATCACGGAGCCGACGAACGACCAGAGAAGACCGAGGACGACGGCGACCGCCGCAATCGCGATGACCGCGGCGATGACGTTTTCGGGCGTCACGAACCCGGGCAGCGAGTCGACCGGGATGTCGGTCGACCCGCCTCCGGTGGGGGTGGTGGTTCCGGTGTTGCTTCCGGCACCGCCGCTCCCGCCGAGGCCGCCGACGAAGAGGGCGATGAGTGCGAGGCGCGCCCATCGACCCGCATCGAACGGGAGGAGGAGCGACGCCGTGGCGTCACGGGCGTCGTCGAGGGCGTCGATTGCTTTCCAACTCATGAGTGACAATGCGACGCCTCGCGAGATAAATGTGTTCGAGAGCTAAGGTATCAGTTCGCTCGGTGCGTCTCGGGCGCGGAGCGGCGCTCGCGAGGCCCGCTACTCCGTGACGGCGGCCAGCGGGTCGAGGTAGCCGGCTCCGTAGTACGCCTTGTCGGACCCCTCGGGAACGGTCGCGGTGCGGCCGAGTTTCGACGCGACCTGATTCGCGTTCAGGTCCGGTTCGACCGACCGCACGAGCGCGACGGCGGCGGCCACCTGCGGCGCGGCCATCGAGGTGCCTGCCTTCCAGCCGTAGCCGTTCGCCGAGCCGACGTAGTTCCCGTCGTCGTCGTAGGCGGGCATCGAGACGGTGTTGTAGACGAGGTCGTAGAACCACGTTTCGGGGTGTGTCTCCTGTGCGGAGAGGAGCGCGTCGCCGCCCGGCGCGGCCACGCCGACGGCGTTGGTCCCGTAGTTCGTGTAGAACGCCGGGGTCTTCGGTCCCTCCGCTTCGTCGCCCGCGTCGAAGGCGGTCCCCTTGGGTCCGGTCGCACTGACGCTGAGCGCCTGTGCCCCCTCGTTGGGGAGGCTGATGAGGCCGCCGTCGTGCTGGAGGTCGGCGCTGTCGTTGCCGGCGGCGACGACGACGACGGTCCCCGAGCGGTTGGCGTGGGTCAGCGTCTTGTTCAGCACTTTGCCGTAGAACTTGCCTTCGCCCTGTCGCGGGACCGGGTAGGCACCGAGGCTGAGATTCGCGGCGTCGCAGCCGATTTCGGCGCTGTAGACGACGGCCGCGAGGATATCGGCGAACGAGGCCAGCGAGTTCGGCGAGAACACGCGGCAGTCGATGAGTTCGGCCCCCGGCGCGGAGCCGACGACGCCCGTCTCGTTGTCGTCGTTCGCGGCGACGATGCCCGCGACGTGGGTGCCGTGGTCGCCGCCCGCGGGGACGCCCGCTCCGAACTCGTCGCCGGTGAAGTTCCGCGACAGCGACGCGTTGACCGCGTGTTCGAGGTCCGGGTGGTCGGCGGCGACGCCGGTGTCGATGACGGCGACGCGCGCGCCCTCGCCCCGGGTCACGTCGTGGACCGCGGGAATCCGCTGGCTCTGTTTGTCCCACTGCGCGTCGTAGCCGGGTTCGTCGACCGCGTCCGCCGGGGCCACGTCGTCGACCGCCGGCGCGTCGAGTGCTATCTCCACGTCGGGCGCGTAGGCCGCGTTCAGCGCGGAGACGGCCGACTCGCTTCCCTCGACGACCACCACGCCGGCCGGCGAGAGGTCGTAGACGACCTCCAGGTCGGCGCTCGTCGCCGCCGACGCGTCGTTGCCACCGAGGTCGACGATGAACCGGTCGGTCCGCTCGGCCGCGACGACGGTCGACCCGGCGGCGACCCCACCGAGGAGGGAACCACTCAGCTTCAGGAACGTCCGCCTGTGTTGCTGACGCATACCAGACACCGCGGCCGTCGAAAACATAGTTGTTACGGCACATTTTTGAGTTTAAAATAATTCCTCGAAAAACCACAACGTCGTACCGGAGCCGACACGCTCAGGGGGGTCGGGTTCGAACGCTCGGCTCACATGGTAGGTGTCGAAACCGCGCTTCGGCTCGGCGGCGGCCTCGTGTTGTTGCTCGCGAACGCCTTCTTCGTCGTCTCGGAGTTCGCGATGACGCGCGTCCCGCAGTTCGACGAGTCCGCCTTCGAGGGCTCCCGCGGTCTCGAACTGGCGTGGGAGATGACCGAACGGCTGGAGGTGTACCTCTCGGGCTGTCAGGTCGGGATTACCATCGCCAGCGTCGGCCTCGGTGTCGTCGCCGAACCGGCCGTCGCGGCCACCTTCAACGCGGTCCTCGGCGGCGGCGGAGCGGCGGGTTCCCACACGTCGCTGTCGGTGGGTCTGGCGCTCGTCGTCATCAACCTCTCGCACGTCGTCCTCGGCGAGCAGGTGCCGACGTACCTCGGCGTCGAGCGCTCCCGCACGGTGGCGAAGTACACCGCACCCGTCCTGTACGGCTGGACGAAGCTGATGTACCCGGTCATCGTCGTCGCCGACTGGCTGGCGAAGCGCCTGCTGTCGCTCGTCGGCGTCGAGATAACCCGGTCGTGGCAGGAAGCCGAAATCGACGACGAGGAGGGCGGCGACGGCTCCGCGGGCGAGGGCACCCGGCTCAGTCGCGGCGAGGTCCGCAGCCAGATGGGGAACGTCCTCGCACAGGGGTCGCTCCCCGAGGACCGCCGCGAGGAGGTGCTCAACGCGCTCCGAATCGGCGAACTACCCGTCCGCGACGTGATGGTCCCCGCGGACCACGTCGTCGCGCTCTCGGCCGACGCGACCACGGACGAGAGCCTCGAACGCGTCCGGTCGAACCCCCAGCACTCGCGGTTCCCGCTCGTCGGCGACTCGCTCGACGACGTGCGCGGCGTCGTCTACGCGCCGACGGTCCTCTCGAACATCGACCGCCTCCAGTCGGGTGACCGCCGCCTCGACGACATCGCCGCGCCGCCGCTTTCGGTCCCCGCGGACCTCTCGGTCAGCGATCTCATCGACCGCTTCCAGGAGGAGAATCAGGAACTCGCGATGGTCCGCGACCCCGAAAGCGGCTCCGTGGTCGGCCTCGTGACCGCCTCCGACGCCTTCGAGTCAATCACCGGCCAGCTCTACGACCCGCTCGACCTCGGGGCGTAGGACGCTCGCGGGTGGCGACCCGACGCGCTCGCGGACCGCCCACGCTTTTCCCCCGCCGCCCGTATCGACTCGTATGACGCCCTTCGAACGACGGACCCGCGCCTGTCAGGAGCGACTGGCCGACGCGGACGCCGACGCGACCGTGTTGTTCCCCAGCCGAAACCTGCTGTACCTCTCGGGCTTCGACGAGGAACCCGCAGAGCGCCACCTGCTTCTGTTCGTCCCCCGCGAGGGCGACCCGGTGTTCCTCGTCCCCGACCTCTACGAGACGCAGGTCCGCGCCGAGTCGTGGGTCGCCGACGTGCGCACGTGGAGCGACGACGACGACCCGCGGGACGCCCTCGCGGACGTCGTCTCGGACCTCGACCTCGCCGGCGGGCGCATTCTCGTCGACGACACGATGTGGGCGCGCTTCTCGCAGGACCTCCGGGCGGCGCTCCCCGCCGCCGACTTCGGCCTCGCCAGCGAGGTCGTCGCCCCGCTC
>NZ_JPES01000115.1:0-44486 GCF_000730175.1 Haloferax sp. ATB1
TAGTTTAGTTCTGCCAAGCCCCGAGACATAACCGCTGAGTAGAAAAACTGCCCGTAGCGATTTGAGCTGTCAATATCGAGTGCTGAACCGATACCCGACTCGCACCTGTATTCAGCACGAGTCCCACAACCTCCACCAGCGGAGGACATCAACAGCGCCCGAGTCGAAAACCCGCCACGTACTCCGTCGTCGTCGCGGTGCAACGCTTACACGCGGGGACAGAACTATACTCCGTCCACGGAATCTGTAGGTAATGACGACCACCCCGACGCCCGTCCACGCGCCGCCCGTCGGCGTCCCGTCGAACCGCTTCGACGCATCCGCGACCCCGCAGTGTATCGAACGCATGACAGACGAATCGAGTCGGGAGGACGACGTGGTCGACGCCGTCGTCGAGACGCTCTGTGCGGCCGCGCCGTCGATTCGGGCGGGGCTGCCCGGCCGGCGCGTCTACGAGGAGGGCACGAACCCGAGCGGCGAGCGCCAGTTGGAAGCCGACACCTACGCCGACGAACTGCTGTTGAAGCGGCTTCGCCCCCTCGACGGCGTCGGCGAGTACGCCAGCGAGGAGCGCGCCGAGGTCATCGACATCGGCGAGGGCGTGTCCGTCGCGCTCGACCCGCTCGACGGGTCGACGAACCTGAAGCCGAACAACGTGATGGGGACGCTCTACAGCATCTACGACGAACCGCTCCCCACGGGCGGCGAGAATCTGCTCGCCGCTGGCTACATCCTCTACGGCCCGGTGACGACGCTCGTGGCCGCCCGCGACGGCGTCGTCAGCGAGTACATCCTCGAATCGGGCATCAAGCGCCCGCTCCGCGAGGAACTGACGCTCCCCGACGACCCCGCCATCTTCAGCTTCGGCGGCCGGGCCAACCACTGGTTCGACGACTTCGAGGCGTTCGCCCGCGAGACCGAACGCACCGAGGGGATGAAGCTCCGCTACGGCGGGTCGATGATCGGCGACGTGAACCAGATTCTCCACTACGGCGGCATCTTCGCGTACCCCGCCCAGACTGACGCGCCGAGCGGGAAACTCCGACAGCAGTTCGAGGGCTTTCCCATCGGCTACATCATCGAGTGCGCCGGCGGGCGGTCGTCGGACGGCGAGAAGTCGCTCCTTTCGGGCACGCCCGACGGCATCCACGACCGCGTCCCAGTCTACATTGGCAACGACCCGCTCGTCGAGTCGCTGGAAGCGCGACTGCACTGACGGTCCAACTCAGTCGGTGATGGAGTCGCGTTCCGATACGAGGATAGCCCACTGAACCGAGCAACTCGTTCGTTGTCGTCTGAGTGATACGCCCGTTCCGAACATGGACAGAATGTCAAATATATTGATATTAAATTCAGATTTTGTTTGTGGGACTCTCTCTCTATAATACACGTCATCGACCGGTCTCGACAACCAACCGCCGAGGCAGTCTGAGATTTATAATATTGTTCAAACAGTTGAATATTGGGGTGGTTGTGTGGCTTTCACTCGAGGGGGTACGAACTCGGGATCGAGACCGATACTGGTGGTCGACGCCGAGAAAGACGCCATTCTGGTGATAATACGATACTGTCTGGAGCGGGTAGCGTACCCAGAACGGTTTTTCGGTGTCCAGTCAGATTGGCATCAAGAAGTAACTGGCTCAGTATACTTGCAAGATATAACCAATATTAAGTCGTCAAATCCGAGCATAGTTGACGAGTTTATCACCCACATCGCTGCTATCTCAGGCGAGTCATGCCTGTTGCCAGAACAGTGGTAAAAATATAAATATTCTGATGTTATTTCTATGTGGATGGCTTTCTTACATTATTGCCTAGCAGCGGTTGGGCGTCGCGTAGTTGCTACGCTTCTCGTGGGACTGGCTGTTCCCCACCGAGTGTTCGGCGCTGTCGCCAGTACTCCATCATTCCCCTACGGACCGCTTCGTACAGAGCCAAAAGCCGCCGCCGAATCCGACCACCGTAACCGCGACAAGGCCAATGTCGACGAGCGCGATCGCGTACGCGGCAGTTCCCGGTTCGAGATACAACAGCGAAAACCCGAGGAGGAGCCCCATCACGATGCCGATTGCGACGAACAGCGGGAACCGGTCACGCTGGTCGCAGATAACGTCGACAACTGTCTCTAATCGTGCCATACAGTGTCATGTCCAGCACTGATTATCAAGCTCTCGATTCGACCGATATCGATCGGATTCCGGTCGAGATGGGAGGACGGGTTCGCACCGGTGGCCAACGGGGGACGCGGAAGCGACAACCACTCATTCACATCAGTCACCCTCCTCCGTCAGCGGGTCACTATCCCAATAGGTGTGGTTCGGGTCGTCTCTGAAGCAGGCGACGCGATGGCCAGCGGCCTCGCCGGACTGTTGGAGTTGTGGGAACTCCTCCCGACACGCCTCACGGGCTTCGGGACAGCGCGTGTGGAACCGGCACCCGCTCGGTGGGTTGACCGGGTCTGGAATATCTATCGTTCCGCATCGGCGGCTCACCAGCCTCGCCCGACTGTCGGGACAAGTTCGGCGTCGCCCAGCGGAGGACGTTCGTGTACGGGTGACTGGGGTCGCCGATGAGTTGGTCTGCCGGCCCGACTTCGACCAGATTTCCGAGATACATCACCCCGATTCGACCGTCCCCGTGTTCTGCGAAGTACCGTGCGTTCGAGAGGTCGTGTGAGACGAACACGAACGAGGTGTCGAACTCCGACTGCAGGTCGAGCATGAGGTCCATCATTTCGACCCGTAAGGAGACGTCGAGTGCGCTTATCGCCTCGTCTGCGAGGATGACGTCGGGGTTCATCAAGAGGGCGCGACAGAGCGCCACGCGCTGTTTCTCCCCGCCGCTGAGCTGGTGTGGGTACCGGTCCGCGAAGTCCGCTGCGGGGTTCATCCCGACGCGTTCGAGGAGCGCGTGAATCCGCTCGCGGCGTTCGTTGGTCCCGACCTCTGGGTGAGTGAGCTTGATCGGCTCTGCGAGGATGTTCAGAATCCGCCGGTTTGGGTTGAGCGAACTCCCGGGGTCCTGATGGATGATCTGGAGCGACGACCGAATCTCGTCGAACGGTATCTCTCCGCTGCCGTCTTTCGCGGCCCAGATGTCCTGTCCTTTGTACGTCACCGTCCCGCCCGTCGGTCGCTGGAGTCCGATGGTCGTCTTCCCGAGTGTGGTCTTTCCACACCCGCTTTCCCCAACGAGTGCGAGGACGTCGTTCTCCTCGATGTCGAGCGAGACGCCATCGACTGCTTTGACCACGTCCGGGTCCTCGAAGAGGTCGAACAGCCCTTGGTCTTTTTCGAAGTGGACTTCGACGTTTTCGAGTGAGATGAGTGGCTCGTCGCGTTGGTCGAACTCAGTCGACGATTCGCCGGCACGGCTCACGACTCTCCACCTCCCGAGACCGGAACGGACTCCTCGGAACGGTCGAAGTGCAGCGCAATCTCGTCTCGCGCATCTTCCGCGTAGTGACAGGCAACAGCATGGCCGTCGTCGAGTTGCGCGGAAGCCGGGTCTTCAACTCGGCACTCTTCGGTGGCAAGTGGACATCGCGGTGCGAACGAACACCCCTGTGGAACGTTGATGGGTGCTGGACTCTGGCCTTCGATTGGTCGCATCTCTTCGAGCGGTGCTTCGATGTCCGGCGTCGCATTGAGCAACGCTCGCGTGTATGGGTGCCCACTATTCGCGATGAGTTGCTCACGGTCGCCGACCTCGATGAGTTGGAAGGCGTACATGACGGCCATCCGGTCGGCGAGTTCGGCGACCAGCGGCAGGTCGTGGGTGATGAACACCATCGTCAGGTCGTACTTCTCCTGTAGGTCCTCGAGGAGCGTCAGGATGGAACGCTGCATCAGGAGGTCGAGTGCGGCGGTCGGTTCGTCCATCACGAGGACTTCGGGTTCGAGGATGAGCGACAGGGCGATGAGTGCCCGCTGTTGCATCCCGCCGGAGAGTTCGTGTGGGTACGACGTCAGCACACGGTCCGCGTCGAGGTACAGGTCTGAGAGGAGTTCGCGGGCGAACTCCATTCCCGACGTAACGTCGGCGTCGTGGGCCTTCAGCGTCTCTCTGAAGTGTCCGCCGATCTTCATCGTCGGGTTGAACGAACTCATCGCGCCCTGGAAGACCATCGACACCTCCTCCCACCGAAACTCTCGAAGTTCGTCGTCGGAGAGTTCGAGTACGTCGACTGTGGTCCCATCGTCGCGGTGGTAGAGTATCTCACCGGACAGTCGTCCGGGGTCGGGGATGGCATCCAGCATCGAGTCGGCGAACATCGACTTGCCGCTTCCGCTCTCGCCCACGATGCCGAGAATCTCGCCGCGTTCGATAGACATGCTCACGTGGTCCAACACGAACGTCTCGCCGCCGTCGTACGTGACGGCCGCGTTGTTGATCTCGATGATTGGGTCGTCTGTCGTCATAGCTGTCGTAGGGGTCGTCGTTTCACGTTGTTTGGCAGTCATCTACAGAACCTCCGTCATGCCGGTGTCTTTCTCGTCGGCCGAAGCAGTCGACTCAGACTCCCCCGTCAGCCGAGTGCGAACGCGCGGGTTGAACACGCGGTCCATCCCCTGACCGAGGAGGATGAGGCCGACCGAGAGGCCGATAATCGCGGCCATCGGGACGAGAAGCCAGTGTGCGGCACTCCAAGAGAACAGGGCACCACCATTGTACGCGAAGTTCAGGGTGACGCCCCAGTTCTGGTCGGAGTACGGCAACACGCCGAGGAAGAACAGTCCGATCGATGCGAACACGACGTACCGGGCGGCGAACACGAAGTTGACCGTCACGTACGGCATGATGTTCGGAATCACGTCCTTCAGGATGATTCGCGGCGTGCTCACGCCCATCGTCCGGGAGGCTTCGACGTAGTTGTTCTCTCGAATCGTCAGCACCTGTGAGTGGATCGACCGGCCGAGGCCAGCCCAGTAGTTGATGTTGATGACGATTCCGAGCAGGATCGGGTTCTTGGGATTGAACGTAATCGCGAGAATCATCACCAGCGGGAGCCCGGGGATGGCCATGACGAAGTCCGACACCGACATCAACGCGCGTCCCACCGAACCGCCCTTGTACCCAGCGACGGTCCCGACGAGGACAGCGATACCGGTCGCCCAGAGTCCTCCTGAGGTGACCATCAGCAAGATGTCTGGAGTCGAGTAGATGATGAGTGCGGCGAGGTCCGTCCCCGACGCAGTCGTCCCGAGCGGGTACTGCATGTTCTCGAACAGCGTCAGGTACCGCGGGGCCTGACTCGTCGAGGGCTCTCGCCAGAGACCGAAGACGGCCACGAGCGCCAATGACACGTAGAACCCGATGATGAGCAGTCCGAGTCGGGTTCTGCTGTCCGACCACGCGACGAGCATCGGTTTCAAGATCGTTTCCTCGTAGAACTCTCGAAGTCGCTCCTCGCGCGTCACCGTCACCGACGACGAGGCCGACCCTCGCCAGTCGACCCCGGCACCGTCCGTAACCACTGCGCTGGACTCCGCTGCGCTGGACTCCGCTCTCTCAGTACGCTTCATCAGAACCTCCGGCACTGATTCGCGGGTCGATCTTGCTGTAGGTCAGGTCGGCGATGTAGACGCCGACGATGAGCGCGACGGTGATGACGAGGAACGTCGCCATCATGAGCGGGTAGTCGTTCGCCTTCAGCGCGGCGAACATGTAGTAGCCGAGGCCGGTGTACGAGAATATCTGCTCCAGAATGACGGTTCCCGACAAGCGGAATCCGAGGAGCAGCAAGAACCCGGTGTACATCGGAAGGATGGCGTTTCTCGCGACGTACCGAGTCGCGATACGGCGGTCGGCGAGTCCGCGGAGCCTCGCGACCCGGACGTAGTCGTTACCGAGCACCTGGATACTGTTCCCGCGCATGGCCAACGCCTGCCCGCCAATCCCGCCCAGCGTGTACGAGAAGATGGGCAAGAGACTGTGTTCGAGTGCGCTGAGCAAGAACGGGACGCTCAGTTCTTTCTCGACGTTGGTCCCAACTGTTCCCGCTGTCGGCAACCATCCCCACTGGTACGCGAAGACGTACAGTGAGATGACGGCAACGACGTAGAAGGGGACGGACATGAGGCCAATCGAGACGCCACTGAACGCCTTGTCGAACCGCGAACCTTCCCAGTAGGCCTGTAACGACCCAAGGAAGATACCGACGGCGAACATGAGAATCGTCGACACCAGGACGACGAACACCGTCCACGGCACCGCTTCGGCGATGACCTGTGCCACCGGTTCGCCCAGCGAGATTGACTCGCCGAAGTTCCCCTGCGCGACGGCACCCATGTAATCCAGGTACTGCCGCCAGAGCGGCGCGTTGGGGTTGATGTTCTGGAGATTCGAAATCCGGGCGTCGACCTCCGATGCCGGAACACCCTGCCGAAGCAGTTGCGCGCGCAACTGCGTGAAGGGGCCGCCTGGGAGGAGGCGAATCAGCCCGAACGTGAGCGTCGCGACCGCGAAGATAGTCGCGAACACCCTGGCCGTCCGACGGACGTAGTAGTTACTCATGGTTACGTTGCTCCACTCCGATTATTGCTCGGCCATGAGGTGTCCTTGGCGCGGGAGCCACTCGCTTGGCCACTTGATCGCTCGGTCGTCGCTCCCTTCCGCCGGGATGTCCCACTCGTCGTTGGTGAGCCACGACTGTTCGAGCTTCGCAACCAGCCCCAGTATTGGAAGGTTCTGGTTGTGGTGCCAGGCGACACGCTTGATGAGTTCCTCCGTCGTGGCTCGGTCTTGCGTGGTCGAAATCTCCTGTGCCACCGAGAGTGGGTCGATAGTCATCTCGCCGCCATCCATCCCGGGGACAGTCTGTTCGCCCTCCGGGAAGTTGTGGCCGCCGTCGATGTCCGGGTTAGTGAGCTGCCAGCGGAGCGGGAAGTATGGGAACGCCGACCGTGCACCACCGGGCATCCAGTAGAACGCGCCGATCTTGAAGTTGGACTCGATGTAGCCGCCGTAGAGATCTCCCGTCGGCTTCTGGCTGATTTCGAAGTCGAAGCCGAACGCGTTCAACTGGTCGACGACAGTGTTCGTCGCCGTGGTCCAGTCCGTCCAGCCAGCGGGGGTGTAGTACGTCCCACCGAGGGTTCGACCGCTGCTGTGCGTCCACGTGCCGTCTTCCTTCGAGTAGCCGGCCTCGCGGAGGAGCGCAGCGGCTTTGTCCGTCTGCGACGCCGCCATGCCGTACCCCTCGAAGGAGTCGTACGCATCACCGAGCCACGATTCCTGGTCGTCCGGGGCGATACCCGTAACCTTCGGTGCGGGCGCTTTCGTTCGCGGCCCTGCGTTATCAACGACCTGCTGGCGGTTGATGACGTGAGCGACCGCCTGCCGGACGTTTCGCTTCCCGAAGTCGGGGTCGTCGTGATTGAACAGGACACCGTACCCCCATTTCGCAGAGATGGTGACTTCTTCGACGGAGTCGGGGAAGTTGCCGACGATCTTCGGCGGCGCGAAGAGGCTCGTGACGAAATCGAGTTCGCGGCCCATCAGGCCCTGTTGGAGTGCGGTGTTGTCTGCCCGCGAGAGAAGCGAGATGCCCGCGAAGTTGATGTTGTCAGCGCCGTAGTATTCGGGGTTCCTCGTGAGTTCCCACGACTGCTTCGACTTCGACGCGACCGAGAAGGGACCGCTCGCAACCACGTCTCCTTCATATTTGAACTGCTGGAGTTCCTCGGCTTCTTTGTCGAGGAAGCGTTCGAAGGTCGGATGGTGCGCGAACAGTCGGAGTGACCCGTTGGCGAGCGTGTGTTTGATGACCTCCGGGTTGGATGGTCGCTTGAGGTTGAGAACGACGGTCTTGTCGTCTTCGCCCTGTTCGACGCTCTCGGTGAAGTCCCAAAGCGACGCGTTCATCTTCTTCATCAGGCGGAACTGTGTCAGGACGTCACGTGCAGTCACGTCTTCGCCAGTATCCCACAACAGGTCGTCGCGGAGCGTGAGCGTCACCGTCTGCCCGTCGATCGACCACGAATCGAGCGCGGCTAGCTCGAACTCACCGGTCGCAAAGTTGTAGGCCGCGAGCCGTTCGAAGACGAAGTTCCCCGCTCGTTCGTCGTAGTTCTGTGTCGCCTCCGGGTTTAGGTGTAGGTTCGTCGGGACGCCGTTGTTCGTGGCACCGACCATCTTCTTGTCGAGGACAGTCGTCCCACTCGACTCGGAATCGTCACCGCCAGTCTCGTCCCCGTTGGACCCGGTCGTGTCCCCGTTCGACCCACCGTCGTCAGTCGTTCCCCCTCCAGTGGAAGTACCGCTACACCCCGCAAGGGCTGCGATTCCGGTTGTCCCGGTTAGTTCGACGAAAGTGCGCCGGCTGATCAAGTCGCTAAAGCGGTCAGTACTGTCTGACATGGCGTACTGATAACAAACCATAGCCATTATTAATAAATATTTGGTTAGATGCGGTAGTTCGTTGTTGTAACGCTCCCGAGAGCGCCACCCGAACACGTCGGCGTCGGAGGGCACGACACGGTTTCGCGCTCGTCGCGAAACACGACCGTCTGCGCGACGATAGCCACGCGTTGGCAAATGTATAAGTAGTAGTGGTCTTCTCTTCGCTGTATGCAGTCAGAAAGCAAGCATCCCCCCTACAGAGATGAGACTCTACCGACCGACAAGCGCGTCGCGGACCTTCTCGACCGAATGACGGTCGAAGAGAAAGCCGGGCAACTCGTCGGCACGTGGGCGGGAGAGCTCGACGAGTTCAAATCGGTCGAAACGGTCGAAGACGAAATCGTCGAATCCGGAGTCGGCGCTGTTGCGTCGTTCGGATGGGCCGGGGCGCTCGACTCTCGAATCGACGACGTGGTCGAGACGGTCAACCACCTGCAAGAAGTCGCGCTGTCGAAGACTCGACTCGGCATCCCGCTGTTGTTCAACGTGGATGCTGTCCACGGTCACGCGTACGTCGCCGAAGGGACAGCGTTCCCGAACGGACTCGGGATGGCGGCAACGTGGGATGAAGACGGCGTCGAGAGCGCAGCAGCGGTCACTGCAACCGAAGTCCGAAAGTCGGGGGCACAGCAGAACTATTCGCCCACGTGTGACGTTGCCCGAGAGCCGCGGTGGGGTCGCACCTTCGAGACGTTCGGCGAGAGTCCATTTTTGTGCGGACGGATGGCGGGTGCGATGGTACGCGGATACCAGGGCGACGGTCTCGGCGACCCAACCGCCGTGGCGGCAACCGCGAAACACTTCCCGGCCTATAGCGAGCCCGCACGAGGGGAAGATACTGCCCCCGTCGAAGTGTCCTCGTACCTCCTTCGAAACGTCTTCTTACCGTCGTTCGTCGACGCGATTGACGAGGGAGTCGCGTCCGTTATGCCCTGCTACAACGCAATCGATGGGAAACCCGCACACGCCTCGCGCGACTATCTCACAGACCTTCTCCGAGGGAAACTCGGGTTCGATGGCACCGTCGTCTCGGATTGGAACGGGGTCCGAATGCTCCACGAAGACCACCACGTCGCGAGCGACCACCGTGAGTCGGTCCGAATGACTCGCAACGCTGGACTCGATGTCGCATCAGTCGATGCGGTCGCGCACGCGGACCACCTCGTCTCGCTCGTCGAATCGGGGGCGGTTGCAGAACACGTTCTCGACGAGAGCGTCAGGCGCGTCCTCGACCTCAAATTCCGGCTCGGGCTCTTCGAAGACGCGTTCGTCGATGCGAACGAAGCGCGAGATGTCGTCGGTGCCGATGCGCACCGGGCCGACGCGTTAGCGACCGCGCGGAAGTCGATGACGCTCCTGCAGAACGACGACACGCTCCCGTTGGACCCCGCTGCGGACGTCCTCGTCGCTGGGCCGAACGCGGACAACCCCATTCACCAACTCGGTGGTTGGAGTGTCCCCGACGAGGCGGGCACCGATGTCATCTCAATCAAAGACGGAATCGAATCCGTGTGTGATGGGACGGTGACCTACGAGCAGGGGACGACGATAACCGAAGCGGTCGATATCGACGCCGCAGTCGAAGCGGCGAAGGATGCGGACGTCGCAGTGGTCGCCGTCGGAGAAAACTGGTATATCCACGAGTTCGGGCCGACCGCGGAGAGCGGGACCGCTCCCGACGAGTTTCCGAACCGGACCACGCTCGAACTCCCCGATGCGCAGCGCGACCTCGTGACGGCGTTGTACGAGACGGGGACGCCTGTCGTCGGCGTCCTCGTCACCGGTCGACCGCTGGCCGTGGAGTGGATGGCGGAGCATCTCCCGTCGCTGTTGCTGGCGTACTACCCGGGGACGATGGGTGGCCAAGCCGTCGCGGAGACGCTCTTCGGGGCGTGCGATCCCGGCGGGCGATTACCGATTTCGGTCCCCCGGTCCGCGAGTCACCTTCCAACCCGGTTCAATCACTTCCCGCACCCGACACCGATCGGTCCCGACGAGCATCTTCCGTCGTACGACCCACTCTTCGAATTCGGTCACGGGCTGAGTTACACTGCGTTCGAGTTCGGCTCGATGACCGTGACGGACGAACGGATGTCTCCCCACGGGACCACGACAGTCGAACTTCCCGTGGAGAACGTCGGGGATCGACACGGTTCGACCGTCGTACAGGTGTACGTCACCGACCAGGCTGGAACGCGCATAACCCCGGTCCGGGAACTCTGCGGGTTCGAGCGTGTCTCGCTCGACCCCGGCGCTACAGAGACGGTGTCGATTCCCATTGATGCGGCATCGATTGGGCGCGTCGACGAAACTGGGAGAGTGTCGGCGATTCCGGGTGAGTACACCCTTCGTGTCGGCGAGCAAGACGTCACGATCACCGTCGAACCGAAATCCGACTGACCGACCCCGTCGCGGACTGAAGACCCCGTTCCGAGCGAGTTTTTTGCGGCGATATCCTTCCTGGCAGTTCTTCGTCGAGAGCTCAGCCAAACGGTTCCTCCCGCTCGACGATGCGTCGAGAACAGACGCGGAACTGTCTCCTGTCGAGCCGTCGCCCCGAGGTTTGTGAACGCCCTCATGGACGCCTCTGGACTCTCATTCGGTGTTTTCCGGAGGTCCCACTTCGTGACATTCGACCACATGAAACATACATAAGCTACTCATCATGTCATATAGAATAGTGTTTGAGAAAATAACTCAGAGTACAATGATGTCTGTGAGAGTTCTTATCGTCTTAAATCTGGCTTTAGAACCTATATTCTTGATTCTCTGTTTCAGATTGATTCGAACTATAAGACATCATACACAAGCAAATTTTCTGTATAGGGTGATGAAAAATAAGTTCACTGACATCACAAACGCCTGCTTGACGGCTTCTAACGGCGTATTTGTCCGTGGCGGGTGAGTCGGTTCGCTCCTCGGTCGGGACGTGAAGTCGTGCCGTCGGCTTAGCTGTCATATTCTAGAGTGTCTCTGGGCTGGAGGGCACATTACCATTACAAAATTAAGCCCGTAATGTTGGTACTGGTCGAACGCAACCGGCTCCTCGAAAAAGGGTCGGGCATCAGCGAAGTATTCATGGTGAATGATGGTGTGAGTGCGAGTATGGACCGCGAAACGCTGACGAAAGCACTCGAGTACGCGGACCTCACGTCGTACCAAGCCGACGCCTATCTCACACTCCTCGAGATGGGCGTCTCGCCTGCTATCGAAGTGGGCCGTGAGAGCGCCGTCCCCGTCTCGCAAGTGTACGACGTTCTCCGGAGCCTCGAATCGAAGGGGTACGTCGAAACGATCGAACGAGAGAAACTCTACGTGCAACCGTGTGACCCGGAGGCGGCGATGGCAGACCTCGAAACTAGGGGCGAACTCCTCAACGAGGCTGCCGAAGCGGTCCGCGAGCGATACCGGACCCCCGAGCGGATGGACGCGCGAGTCGGCGTCACCAAGCGTGTCGAGACAGCGTCGAGAACGCACAGGAGCTCATCGACGACGCAGAAACCGTCGTGGAGGTTGCCGGGTCGTTCGAACAACTCCAGTCGCTCTCCCCAGCGCTCCAAGCGGCCCGCGACCGAGGTGTCGTCGTTCGTGCGTCCGTCTACATCGACCAGGGCGATGAACCGCCAGCAGCGTTCGACCCGAGTGGGGTGCTCTCGGAACTTCGTGTGTGCACCATTCCGGGACCGTTCCTCGTCGTCATCGACCGAAACCGGACGTGTTTCGGACCGAACACGCGCTCCGACGAAGACTACGGCGTCCTCGTCTACGACCGTATCCTGCCGTTTGTCTTTCACTGGTTCTTCCTCACCTGTCTGTGGAACCTCTACCCGACCGTCTACCTCGACGCCGAAGACCAGTTCACCTACGTGACCATCGAAGAGTTCATTCGAGATATCGTCCCGCTTTGGGAAAGCGGGTTCGAACTCGGGGCCACCGTCGAAGGCGTCGATCTTCCGGATGGAGGAGAGACGACTGTCGAAGGGAGCGTCGCCGACATCTCGTTCTACGGAGACGAGCGACCGCCGTCACGACTGGCACTGTCTGACCTGGGAGCGTACAAGAACCTCACACTCGACACGGGCGATGAAACGGCCGTCGTTGGCGGATGGGGTGCCGTCTTCGAAGACATGGAGATACGGACGATCACCTTGGAGCGTATCGACATCGGAGAGACCCCGTTCACCCACGAGAGACGAGACTGACCGGTCAGTTCTCGCCCGCTTCGAACGGCCGCCGACGGCTGCGGGACGGTTCTCCGACTCACAACACCGACGGTATTCACACACCTGATCGTGTTTCCATGACGGCTCGAGGACGAGTCCCGGTGAGACAGTCGAAACGGCGGTCAGAACGCCGATCCTCTCGACCGAACACCGTACCCGAAATCGAGTGAGATGCCGCAAAAGATTACGGGCATATCTATGTCATGGCAGTCGAGGGTGGGCGGCTCAGTCGAAGCGCCCGGCGTTCGAACTCCGCGCGGCCATGTTCATGTTCACCTCGATGATGTTGGCCGTGCTCGTGACCATCTCGGGGATGGTGTCGCGGAACTGCTCGCCCTTGATGCGACTCGTCGGTCCGGAGACGCTCAGCGCGCCGAGGACGGTGCCGTTGCGGTCGCGGATCGGCGCGCCGACCGCGCGGAGGCCCTCGATTTCCTCCTCGTCGTTGCAGGCGTACCCCCGCTCGCGGATGGCGTCGAGCTCGTCGAACAGCGCGTCGCGGTCGGTAATCGTCGCCTCGGTCTTCGCCGGCAGGCCGTGTTGGTCGACGATTTCCTCCACCCGACTGCGCGGGAGGAACGCGAGGATGGCCTTCCCGGTCGACGACGCGTGGAGGTTGTCCGGTCGCTGAATCTTCGAGCGCTGGTACTGGCTGCCGACCGCGCGCTCGCCGCGCACCTTGAGCAGGCTGATGCGCAGACCGTGCTGTTCGGTCGAGAGGTGGGCGTACTCGCCGGTCTTCTCCGCAAGCGCCTCGACTTCCTCCTTGCCGACCTGGTAGAGTATCTGCTGGTTGCGCACGTACTCGCCCAGGAGGAGGAACTGGAGGCTGAGATGGTAGCTGTCGTCTTCCTTGGCGACGAGGTTGTTCTTCCGCAGGGTCGCGAGGTGGTTGTACACCGTGGACTTCGAGAGGCCCAGGTAGTCGACTAACTCGGCGACGCGCGCCCCGTTCAACTCCTCGAGCGCCCGGACGACGCTGACCGCCGTGTCCACCGTGCTCAGCGTGCGGGACGGCGCATCGGTGTTGGGGTTCTCGGGCATGCTACGAGAACGTCTATCGGGTGTCATAGCTGTTCCGAATATCTTGCAATCGAAACGTGATGGGGACAATCGGTGTTGAGACCGCCGCTCGAAGGCGGCTTCGGTCGATAATTGTCAACCCCAACTCGAAACCGGAGCCGCCCGCCACCCTCGCCCAGCGCGAGCGCGAATGTGCGTCTCCCTCGAGACACACCGGAAGTGACGGCCGCCGCCCTCGACCCCACTTGTCAGATGCGTGGAATCGACTTCTCCGCGGATACTCGGCCGCTCGGTGACGCTATTCGCGGTCGAACCACACACGACTCGGAGAACCGTTGTATTTGATGACAACACCGCGGAGCAGAGCGAATGGCTGCAGGTTTCGCAGGGTACACTCGATGATTCACGAGGAGAGGGTTCGACTGAAGCGGTACGGAAAAACTGTGGTTCGCGTTCGAGCGCCTCCAGACCGCCGGAATACGAACGTCTGCCCGAGAGACGGTCCAGTTCGGGGCCGCGTGCCACATATCGAGACAGACACCGCGGCCGCGACGGAATCGCGACAGAGACGCGAATCTGGCCGTGAACTGTCTGAAAACGGGTCCCTAGTTCACAACGAGGCAGGCCGTCGGCCGCAACTCACGCGCCGGCGAGGCGTGCGAGCGTCCCCGCGAGAACCGACGCTGCGGTCGCACAGTCCGCCCAGTCGGTCCATTCGCGTGGGTTGTGCGAGAGGCCGTCCGCGGACGGAGCGAACAGGAGTACGGCATCGGTTACCTCGGCAACATTTGCAGTATCGTGCATCGCCGCGGAATGCATGCGTTTCGCGTCGATATCCTCGGCCGCGGCGGCGTCGTGGGCGGCGCCGATGCAGTCGTCGGCCATCTGACTGGGGCGCTGGTCGCGGTAGCGGTCGAACGTCGTCTCGACCGGGTGGGTGGTTTCGAGGCGCGCGAGCGCGGCGTCGGCCCGTTCGGCGATAGCGTTCATCGCCCGGTAGTTCACGTCGCGGATGTCCATCTGCAGCGTGACCTCTCCGGGGACGATGTTACGCGCGTTCGGGGCCACGTCGAACTGGCCGACGGTCCCCACGGCAGTCTGGCTCTGGCTCTGCGCCACATCGTCGGCCGCGGCCCGGAAATCGACGACGAACTCGCTGGCGGCGACCAGCGCATCGCGGCGCTCGTCCATCGGCGTCGCGCCCGCGTGGTCGGCCTCGCCGACGATGTCGGCCGCGCAGGTCGTGATGCCGGTGATAGCGTCGACGACGCCGACCGCCGCGCCCGCGGACTCCAGCACTGTTCCCTGTTCGATGTGGAGTTCGGCCCACGCGTCCCACGCCGCGGCGTCGATGGTGTCAGTCCCGCGGAAGCCGATGGCGTCGAGGTGGGCTTCGAGGGTCGTGCCCTCGGCGTCTCGGAACGCGAGCGCGTCGTCGGCGTCTCGCGCCCCCGTCGCCACCGACGACCCGAGCAGGCCGTGCGAGAAGCGCGCGCCCTCCTCTTCGGTGAACGAGACCACGTCGATTGGGCGGTCGAGCGCTCACGTCGGCGTCTCGTTCTTGGAGCGTCCGGACCGCTTCGAGCGCCGCGTAGACGCCGAGCGGGCCGTCGAAGATGCCGCCCTCGGGGACCGAATCGAGGTGACTGCCGGCGGCGACGGGGGCCGCGTCGGGGTCGGCTCCGTCGGGAACCCACCGCCCGGCGACGTTACCCACGGCGTCGATGCGGACCGAGAGGCCGGCGTCGCGCAGTCGCTCGACGAGGTACTCGCGGGCGCGGCGGTCGGCGTCGCTCCCCGTCAGAACGGTGCGGCCGCGCCCCGCCGGCGCGTCGATGTCGCCGAAGCGGGCGTTCGCTTCGATGTCCTCGCGGAGTCGGTGCTGGGAGGCCTGCATGTGCGGCTCAACTCGCAAACGATGTGTAATAATTGTGCGTGTTCGTGGCAGATTCTACGGGACGAGCGCGGCGACGACGGGCGAGACGCGCGGCTGGTCGGGGTCGAACAGCCGAGTCTGACCGCCGCTTCAGAGTGTTCGAATCGTCTGACACACTACGTCGACGCCGATGTCGAGGGCGTCTTCGTCGATGTCGAACCGCGAGGTGTGGTGGCCGAACTCGTTGCTCGCACCGATGCCGACGTAGGTCGCCTTCCCGCCGTGTTCCTGTACGCGCCGGATGAGGTAGGAGGCGTCCTCGCTGCCGCCGATGTCGAGTCGCGGGACCGTCTCGGTCACGTCGTCGAGGTCGGCCGCCGACGCGAGGACGGCCTCTATCATCTCGTCGTCGGCCGTGAACGTCGCCGTCTTCCCGTACAGCCCCGTCTCGACGGACACGTCGTGCATGCCCGCGGCGTGGTCGAGCACGCGCCGGGCTTTTTCGAGCATGTACTCGTTCAACTCGGCGGTCCCGCCGCGGACCTCGACGCGGAGGCGCGCCTCCTCGGCGATGATGTTCTGGGGGTTGGGCGACTCGAACTTCCCGACGTTGATGCGGGTCGCGCCGTCGGCGTGGCGCGGAATCCCGTAGAGGTTCTGGACCGCGGCGGTCGCCGCGTGCAGCGCGTTGCGCCCCTCGTTGGGCGCGTTGCCCGCGTGGCTCGGCGCGCCCTCGAAGGTCACGTCGAGCTTCGCGTTCGAAAGCGGGTTCTCGTAGGCGGCGATGACGGTCCCCGTGGGGTTGCCGAGGCCGAGGTGGAGCGCGAGGAAGTAGTCGATGTCGGAAAGCAGGTCGGTCTCGCTCATCGGCTTGCCGCCGCGCCCGCCCTCTTCCGCGGGCTGGAAGAACAGCCGGAGCGTGCCGTCGAACCCGCCGTCGTCGTCGATGTCGCGGGCGATGCCGAGGCCGATGGCGGTGTGGCCGTCGTGGCCGCAAGCGTGCATCTCGTTGGGGTGCGTGCTCGCGAAGCCGACCTTCGCGGGGCGGTGTGCCTCGTCGCTCGACTCGGTGCGTTCGAGGGCGTCCATGTCGACGCGGACGCCGACGGTCGGCCCGTCGCCGAACCGCTTCTCGGCGACGAGACCCGTGACGCCGTCCATCCGGTCGAGGTAGGCCTCGGGTGCGCCTTCTTCGCGTGCTCGTTCGACTGCGGCCGCGACCGCGTCGTCGTCGGGGACTCCGAGGCGCTCGTCTTCGGCGACGGCGTCGGAACCGAGGTGGAGCGTGAACTCGCGCTCGTCGAGCGCGGCGGCGATGAGTGCGGTCGTGCGGAACTCCTTCCACCCGGACTCCGGATGGGCGTGAAGGTCCTGTCGTAACTCTCGCAGGGAGAGCGTGCTGGCGTACGCCATGCCCCCGACATTGCAACCACCCCGTTAAACTGTTTGGGAAGCGGTAGCACAACGAACTCGACCGGACCATAGTGAGAGATAGTGCCAAGATTGTGAGAGTTTGGCAAAGCTATAAATAACGGTGTTTCATGAGCTAAGGTATCACGCGTACCGCTACAAGGGTGTGTACGTAGCTCCAGAAAACAATGGCAGACGACAACATTACCGAGATAAACATGGACAGACGGCAATTTATCGCGGCCGCGAGTGCGGTCGGCGCGACGGCGTTCGCGGGCTGCACCGGCGGTGACTCCGGTGGCTCCGGTGGCTCCGACGGGACCGAAACGAGCGGTGGAAGCACCGAGAGCAGTTCGTCGGGCGACTCGGGAGAGACCGTCCGCGTCAACGTCGCGCTCGCCGCGGAGCCGTGGAACTTCGACCCCGCGCTCTGGACGGACACCGCGACCAGCACCATCGGCGGCCTCGTCTACGACGAGGTCATCGAGCTGACGCCCGACTCCGAACTCCAGCCCGGACTCGTGACCGAGGTTCCCGACCCCGTCGACGGCGGGACCGCGTTCGAGTACACGCTCCGCGAGGGTATCACGTTCCACAACGGCGACGAGGTGACCGTCGAGGACTTCAAGTACTCCGTCGACTGGATTCTCAACCCCGACAACAACTCGCCGGTCAAGAGTCGCCTCCCGTTCGTCGAGGACACCGAAATCGTCGGCGACCGGACGCTCCGGCTCAACCTCTCCCAGCCGTTCGGGACGCTCAACTGGTGGCTCACGCGCGGGCTCGAAGGCATCGTCCCCGAGGGCTCCCGCGGCGACACCGCGGAGGGCAAAGGTCCGAGCGGCCTCGCGACCGACCTCACGCAGGACCCCTCCGGCGCGGGCACCGGCGCGTTCAAATTCGTCGAGTGGAAAAGCGGCAGTCACGTCCTCCTCGAAAAGAACGAGGACTACTGGAAGGACGGCGCGCCCGCCGTCGACGAGTTCAGGTTCGACTTCATCGGCGAGGACTCCACGCGCCTCGCGAACCTCCGTTCGGGCCAACTCGACCTGACCGACAAGGTCCCCCCGAAGGACTTCGAGAGCCTCAGCGGCCAGCCGGACATCACGACCGAGTCCGTCCCCGGCAACTTCACGCAGGTGCTGTACGTGAACCTGATGGAGTCCGAGGGCAACCCGATGAGCAACCGGCACAACCGCCGCGCGGTGCTGTTCGGCATCGACCGCGAGGAGATTCTCGACGAGGTGTTCTACGGGCAGGGTGCGGTCCAGAAGGGACCGTGGTACCCTGAAAGCGACTGGACCTCGCCGAAGCTCAAGGAGATGCAGATGTACGACCCCGAGAAGGCCAAGAAAGAACTCGAACTCGCGGGCAACCCCGACGGCTTCGAGATGGACATCATCGCCACGAAGGGGTCGTGGTTCAAAGACGAGGCCGTCGTCATCCAGAACCAGCTGTCGAAAATCGGCATCGAGGCCAGCGTCACCGCCGTCGACAAGTCCACGCTCCTCAATCAGGTGTACAGCACCGATTCGTGGCACGCCGCGATGGAGGACTGGGCGCAGTCGATTCCGGTCGCCACGTCGTGGCTCGACGCCGGCTACGCCGACAACAACCACAACCACAACAACTGGCACCACCCGTCCGAGGACCTCGAAGACATCTACGCGCCGAGCGGCCCCGCCGCGCCCGAAGACGCCGAGGGCGACTTCTCGAACGGCCACGAGTGGTACGTCTCGAAGCTCCGCGAGGCGCAGGCGTCGACGGACGAGCAAGTACAGAAGGAAATCGTCTGGGAACTGGAGGAGTACCTCGTCGAACACGGCATCCAGATCGACATCGCCTACGTCAACAAACTCGAGGCGTGGCGCAACGCCGTCAACGACTACGACGTGGGCACGTTCCAAGACAACTACCGCTTCGTCTCGAAGGGTGAGTGACGAACAGATGCACACGCGTTCGCGCCAGCCACGTCGAGTTCCAACGGCGACCCGGGAGGTGACTCAGCCGTGAGCATGTTCCGGTTCGTCCTCAAGCGCCTGCTGTTGAGCGTTCCCGTCCTCCTCGGGGTGAGCGTCGTCGTCTTCGCGCTCGTCCACCTCGCGCCGGGCGGTCCGGTGCGGGTGATGCTCGGCCCGCTCAGCAGCGAGGAACTCGTCAGGCAGATTCGACTGGAGATGGGGCTCAACCGCCCGCTGTACGTCCAGTACGGTCTGTGGATGCTCGACGCCATCCAAGGCGACTTCGGCGTGTCGTGGACGGTCCAGCAGGGGACGCCCGTGACTGACATCATCGTCGAGCGCATCCCGCTGACGGTCGAGCTGTCGATTCTCAGCATGATCACGGCGATTCTCATCGCCATCCCGGCGGGCATCATCAGCGCCGTCCGCAAGGACAAGCCCGCGGACCACGCCGCGCGCATCGCCGCGCTGTCGGGGATTTCGATTCCCGATTTCTGGCTGGGAATCATCCTCATCATGATCTTCGCGGTGCAGTTTTCGTTCCCGTGGGCGACCGGCGGCTGGACGCCGCCGTGGGTCGACCCGGTGGCGAACCTCCAGCAGTTGTTCCTCCCGGTCATCACGCTCGGGACGGCCTACTCCGCGCTCATCGCCCGGATGATGCGCTCGGAGATGCTGGACACGCTCAGTCAGGACTACGTCAAGACCGCCCGCGCGATGGGCATCGGCGCGCGCGAAATCGTCCTCAAGGACGCCTCGAAGAACGCGCTCATCCCCGTCGTGACCGTCATCGGTGTCGGACTCGGCCAACTGATGAACGGCGCGATTCTGACCGAGACGGTGTTCAACCTCCCCGGTATCGGCAAGCTTCTGATACTGGCCATCGACCGCCGCGACTACCGCATCATCCAGGCGCTCATCCTGTTCATCGCGAGCGTGTTCGTCTTCGCGAACCTCGCGGTGGACGTGCTGTACGCCTACCTCGACCCCCGCATCAGACACGATGGAAACTAACATGGCAACGACAGACCACACGGACGAGGCGGTGCCGGCCGCGCAAGCCCCCGGTACGCACCACAGTCAGTTCGAGATGTTCTGGAAGGAGTTCCGCAAGAACACCCTCTCGCTCGTGGGGACCGCGATTATCCTCACGATGCTCCTGACCGCGCTGTTCGCGCCGTTTCTCGCCCCCCACGACCCGACGACGCAGTTCGAGGCACCGGACGGCGAACACAACCCGATGCCGATGGGCACCGAGATGATCGTCGAGAACGACGCCGGCGAGGTCGTCGGCACGACGACGGCCTACCTCGGTACCGACCACCACGGTCGGGACATCCTCTCGCGCATCATCTACGGGTTGCGGACGCTGATGACCGTCTCGCTCGGCGTCGTCGGCTTCGCGATGGCGCTCGGCGTGACCGCCGGCGCAATCGCCGGCTACTACCGCAACACCTGGGTCGACGAGGTCATCATGCGCTTCATGGACATCCTGTTTTCCTTCCCGAGTCTCATCCTCGCCATCGCGGTGCTCGGCGTGCTCGGGGTCGGAAGCACGGAGTACGGCTCGTTCACGCTCCCGAACATCGTGAAAGTCATCGCCGTCATCGGCGTCGTCTACATCCCGAGTTTCGCGCGCGTCATGCGCGGGTCGGTCCTCAAGGAGATGGAAGAGGACTACATCGACGCCGCGAAGTCCCTCGGCGCGAGCGACCGACACATCCTCGTGAAGGACATCGCCGTCAACACCCTGCCGACCGTCGTGGTCCAGGGAACGCTGTACATGGGGACGGCCGTCCTCGCCAGCGCCGCGCTGTCGTTCCTCGGACTCGGCATCCAGCCGCCGAACGCGAGCCTCGGGCTGATGCTGTCGAACGCCCGCGGCTACCTCTACAGCGGCGAGTGGTGGTACTCGGTGTTCCCCGGCCTCGTCATCGTCGTCACCATCCTCGGGTTCAACCTGCTCGGCGACGGCCTGCGCGACGCGCTCGACCCCCGCAACGACGGAGGCGAGCGATGAGCGCCGAACCGGACGAACAGCCCGTGCTCGAAATCCGCGACCTCGTCACGCGGTTCTACACCGACGAGGGAACCGTCAAGGCCGTCGACGGCTCGTCGTTCGACCTCTACGAGGGCGAGACGCTCGGTATCGTCGGCGAGTCCGGCTCCGGCAAGTCCGTGACCGCGCTGTCGATGCTCCAACTCGTCGACTCCCCCGGTCGCATCGAGGGGGGGAGCGTCCGCTACCGCGGCGACGACCTGCTCGAAAAAAGCGAGGCCGAGATGCGGTCGATTCGGGGCAACGACATCGCGATGATGTTTCAGGACCCGATGACGAGCCTCAACCCCGTGTTCACCGTCGGCGACCAGATCAGCCGGGTCATCAAGACCCATCAGGACGTGTCGGACGCGGCGGCCCGCGAGCGGACCATCGAACTCATGGCCGACGTGGGCATCCCCGAACCGACCTCGCGCGTGGACAACTACCCCCACCAGTTCTCCGGCGGGATGCGTCAGCGCGCGCTGCTGGCGATGGCCATCTCCTGCGAACCGGACGTGCTCATCGCCGACGAGCCGACGACGGCGCTCGACGTGACCATCGAGACGCAGATATTCAACGTCCTCGACAGACTGCAGGAGAAGTACGGGATGAGCATCATCCTCATCACGCACGACCTCGGCGTCGTCGCCGGGACCTGCGACCGCGTCGCCGTCGCCTACGGCGGTCGCGTCGTCGAGCGCGCCGGCGTGGACGCCCTCTTCGAGAACCCGCGGCACCCCTACACCCGCGGCCTCATGCGGTCGATTCCGCGGCTCACCGACGACACCGACCGGCTGACGCCCGTCGAGGGCGACGTGCCGAACCTCACCGACCTGCCGTCGGGCTGTTCGTTCCATCCGCGGTGCCCCCACGCGACCGCCGAGTGCGAGTCGTACGACCCCGAACTGCGGGCGGTCGAACCCGGCCGGGAGGCGGCGTGTCTCCACGCCCGCGGCTACGACCTCTCGCCGTCGGCCATCGAGACGGAGCGCGCGGAGGCGGACGGCGGACGCCCCACGGCCCCCGCGACCGACGGAGGTGAGTCGCAATGAGCGACGAGCCGCTGTTGTCCGTCTCGGGGCTCCACAAGCACTTCACCCAGAACGACGGCTTCATCGACCGCCTGCTCGGGGCCGACGAGACGGTGAAGGCCGTCAACGGCGTCAGCTTCGACATCGAGCGCGGCGAGACGCTCGGCCTCGTCGGCGAGTCGGGCTCCGGCAAGTCGACGACGGCGCGGTCGGTCCTCCGACTGGACGAGCCCACGGAGGGGACGGTCAGCTACGACGGCACGGACCTGACGGCGCTGTCGGACCGGGAGATGACGGAGATGCGAAAGCGCATCCAAATCGTCTTCCAGGACCCCGCGTCGAGTCTCAACCGCCGGAAGACCGTCGGACAGATAATCAAACAGCCGATGGAGATTCACGGGCTCTACGAGGGCGAACGCGACGCCCGCGTGGACGAACTCATGGAGACGGTCGGCCTGCCGCCGCAGTACTCCAAC
The DNA here is from genome assembly GCF_000730175.1 of Haloferax sp. ATB1. Lineage (NCBI taxonomy): Archaea > Methanobacteriati > Methanobacteriota > Halobacteria > Halobacteriales > Haloferacaceae > Haloferax > Haloferax sp. ATB1. The sequence goes on from NZ_JPES01000115.1 coordinate 22,445, forward strand.
CGCTACCCCCACGAGTTCTCCGGCGGCCAGCGCCAGCGCGTCGGCATCGCCCGCGCGCTCGCTGTCGACCCGGATTTCATCGTCGCCGACGAACCCGTCTCCGCGCTCGACGTATCGATTCAGGCACAGATTCTCAACCTGCTCGACGACCTGCAGGAGGAGTTCGACCTGACGCTTCTGTTCATCGCCCACGACCTCAGCGTGATTCGTCACGTCTGCGACCGCGTGGCCGTGATGTACCTCGGCGAAATCGTCGAGCTCGCGGACGCCGACGAGCTGTTCTCGAACCCCCAACACCCCTACACGCGGGCGCTGTTGGGGGCGATTCCGCAGCCGGTGCCCGAACTTGCGCGGCAGCGACAGGTGCTCGAAGGCGAGGTCCCCTCGCCGCTCGACCCGCCGTCGGGCTGTTCGTTCAACCCGCGGTGCCCCGAGGCGACAGAAGAGTGCACGTCGGTCGACCCGACGCTCGACGACGTGGCGGGCGCGACCGGCGGCCACAAGGCCGCCTGCATCCACGTCGACGAGTTCGAAACCGGCGCGGGCGTCCCGAGCGCCGCGCAGGGCGTCGACGAGCGGTTCAGCATCGAGAACTTCGACGCCGAACCGACGCTCGTCACCGACGGCCGAGGTGACGACGACAGATGAACGTCGCCGTCAAACCGATGCTCCGCATCGTCCTGACGTTCGCCATCGTGTGGTTCTACCGCGGGCTGTTGCCGCCGCTGTCGCCCGTGGCGAGCACCGTCGCGCTGGTCGTCCTCGCGGTGCCGACGTGGGTGGTCGTGAGCCGCCTGCTTTTCAACTCCGGCGGGACGCTGGCGGTGATAGACGACGAGTTCGACCGCACGTAGCGGGGGCTCTCTCGCCTCGGTAGCCGCCGGGGAGCGTCGCGCGCGACCGGGTGGATAGCGTTCACTTCGAGCTGTCACAGGTAGTGTATGGCGAAGTCGAGCTCCCGATAGCATCGAACAGTATAGTATTAAATGAGCAATAATATACCGTGAAAATCGGATGGTGAATCGGTTCGAATCAACTAACAGAATTGACCCAATCGCGTGTATTTTCGGATATAATCGGCGTGTACACGATGTGTGTTGATATCCGATTCAGAATTGTAATAAAATCCTATTTGGATGCGATATTAACGTTGTCCCGAATCAGATAGAGAGTCCGCCCAGAGACAATATTGTGTATTGAAAACAATATATTGTTGTCAGAATCACGTCTTCTGTGTTTTCGTCGCATGCCTACTCGGGGACGATAGCAGTTCCCGCGGACTGCGCCGCGGACGACGAGCGAGCCACTAGTCGGGATACATCGAAACGGCGACTCATCTGACGAGACGGTGCCACGGCTAGTGGCAAAAGCGCGGTTACGAGGTCGTTCGCAGGGAGGTCATCGCTCGGCGAGAAGTTCTGTCGGGTCGAATCTGGTGGCCGCGATGTGTCGTGGACCCCCGTCGACGGCGACGTCGTCGTCCCGTTTGTTGAAATAGTACGTGGCGAGGATGGTCCCGTCGTCGAGCACGGCCGCCCGCGGGTAGCCGAGGTCGTAGTTCGCGCCGTCGTCCCGGAGAATCCATTCTCGGCTCCACGTGGCACCGTCGTCGTGACTCACGCGGGCGCGGATGCCGTACGGCGGGTGGCGGTAGCCGTAGATGCACACGAGCGACCCGTCGTACGCCAGGAGTTTGCTCGGTGCGCCGAGGTCGTTCACGCGCGAGACGAACGACCAGTTGCGCCCGTCGTCGGTCGAGCGGTAGATCTCGGTCCACTCGCAGTCGACTGAGATTTTACACCGAACGGCCGCGACGAGCGTCCCGTCGTCGAGCAGCACCGGCGAGGGACACAGCATGCGGTACTTCTCGCTCCCGTCGATCTGCGACAGGAACGACCAGTTCTGTCCCCCATCGAACGACGCGTACACGATCGGCACGTCGTGGGGGTCCGTGGCCGTTTTCCCGTCAGCATCAACAGGAGCGTGCCGTCTTCGCGCGTGATGTACGACGGACGGCCCTGTATTCGCTCGAAGTCGAACATCGGGAGGCGCTTCGCGTCGCCCCACGAGTCACCACCGTCGTCGGACAGTTTCACCCAGGGAACCGCGTCCGAGGCGGCCGAATGCGGCGACGACCAACAGGCCATGAGGGTATCCCGGTTCGAGAAGTCGTGGGGTTCGACGTCCGGAATCTCGTTGTAGAGCACCTGTTCGGAGGTCTCGACGTTATCCGAGATGACGCCGTCGTCCGTCCACGTGTCGCCGCCGTCGGTGGTTCGCATCGCACGGATAGCGCCGTAGGTCTCGATGCGCGCGTGGCTCAGCTGGTTCTGTTTGTTCTCGGTCGGGGAGACGACGCTCCCGTAGCGAACGACCTTGGCGTCGTGGAGGTTTTCCGGCACCGAGTAGTCGCAGTCGTGGTTGATGAACGCGACGACCACGCCGTCGTCGGTCTTCCACATCCCGCCGTTGAAAGGCCACGCCGAGAACTCGTCGTCACCGTGGTAGACGACGGTGTGTTCGGCACTCTCGACTCTCTTGGGTGAGGCTAGCATGCGTCTGTTTCACAGAGTTGGGGCGGGGATATTAAAGATACCGCAGACGGTAGCGAAACGGGTCACGCGCCGACGACTTCGACGAACGAGGCGTCGCAGTCCGCACATCGCATCGTCGTGACGGTTCGCGTCCGACAGCACGTCTCTTCGGTTCGATGCTGAAAATCGGGTTCGCCGCCGCAGGTCGGACAGCGGTCGAGGAACAGTCGAAGTTCGCCGAGGGCGATGCCGCGCGTTCTCGAAGACAGCCCGTGCCAGCCCGGGAGTTCGTCAGCCAACGCAACCGCACCGGCCGCGTCGGCGAGGAACGCTTCGCGCGAGGGCCACCGACCGGCGTGCGCCCCGTCGACGGAGACGGCGAAGTCGCCGGCCGATTCGTCAACGACGAACTCTGACGGCTCGGCATCGACGAGCGCGGACTCCGAGAGCGCGGTGTCTACGTCGGCATCGATGGCGTCGATTGCGTCCGTCCACGCACGACGAACGGCGTCCGTCAGACAGAAATCGGCCCCGCCGTCGCACGGCACAAGCACGCCGTTTTCGACGAGGACGTTGTCGCGGTCGCCGTCTGTCACGTCGACTGATTCCGGGTGCGAATCGACGGCCGTCTGTTCCGGCCCGTGTTCGAAATACGCCATCGCCCGCGAGGGGAGGTACCGCTGTGTCAGCGTCGGTGTCCCCGGTATCAGATACCCCCGGAGGCCGATGGCCGCGGCCGACGCCGCGAGTGCGACGGCACCCAAGAGCGGCGACCCCACCCACGCGACGACTCCGGCGAGGGCGACGGCGAAGACGGCGTTCACGCCGGTACAGGGGAGACACCGATTGTCACCCGTGTACGCTGGGTTCCTGACTCGGTCGAGCACGGTCGAATCGCGGTGACGCAGCCAGTTCATCGGTCACCCCGTCACACGTCCGGACCGCGAGTCACGACATCGTCGGAGCCGGAATCGAAGAGATGCGTCGCCCGAGCCTCGATGGCGAGGCGGATCACCTCGCCTTTTTCGTAGGAGTTGTCGGCCGGGAGCGTCACCCTGACTTCGCCCTGCGGGCCCTCGATGGTCGCCAGCATCTGCTTTCCGATCCGCTCGATGAGGGTGACTTCGCCTTCGAGATCACCGCCGTTCCGGTCGAGTCTGACGTCTTCGGGCCGGACGCCAATCGTGACTTCGTCGCCGACGCCGACCGCCGTGGAATCGACCACCTGAAGCTCGACCTCTCGGCCGTCGACCGACACGACGACCGTCTCGCCGCTCGCGCGGTCGACGGTGCCGTCGAAGAAGTTCATCGACGGGTTGCCGATGAAGTTCGCCACGAACCGGTTCGTCGGCCGCTGGTAGAGTTCGTCCGGCGTCCCGATCTGCTCGATGCCGCCGTCGTTGAACACCGCGATACGGTCGCTCATCGTCATCGCCTCCTCCTGGTCGTGGGTCACGTAGATCGTCGGCTTCTTCACGCGGTCGTGGACGCGCTGAATCTCCTTGCGAATCTCGACTTTGAGCTTCGCGTCGAGGTCGCTCAGCGGCTCGTCCATCAGGAACGCTTCCGGTTCGTGGACGATGGTTCGCGCTAAGGCCGCTCGCTGTTGCTGGCCACCGCTGAGTTCGCCGGGGTACTTCTCCAGCAACTCGCGAATCTGCATGATGTCCGCGGCTTCCTCGGCGTTCTCGTATCGCTCTTGCTTCGGAACGTTCCGGACTTTCAGCGGGTAGGAGATGTTCTCTTTCACCTTCATGTGCGGGTAGAGAGCGATGTTCTGGAACATCATCGCTAAGTTCCGCTTGTGAGCCGGTTTCCCCGTCATGTCCTCGCCATCGAATCGGATGCTCCCGCTCGTCGGCGTTTCGAGCCCCGCGATACAGCGGAGCGTCGTCGTCTTCCCACACCCGGAGGGACCGACGAACGTGAAGAAATCACCCTCGTCGATGCTGAAGTCGATGCCATCGACGGCCGTTATCGTGCCGGACGGCGAACTGAACTCTTTCCGCAGGGAGCTGACCTCAATAGTCATGATTGACAACCACATACAGATTGAGAGACGTTACCATTATACGTTTCGGTGGCTGCAGATTCTCGGCCTCGAAACGAGAGGAGAAGAGATCGAGGTTACGTCGGTGAGGGGGGTCGGCCGAGCGTCACATCTGCCCGCCGACTTCGAAGCCTTCGAGCAGGTACTTCTGGAGCGCGAAGACGAAGATGAACGCCGGAATCACCATCATCACGCTCGCGGCCATCACCTCTCCCCAGAGCGTCTGTTTCTGAATCGTGAACATGTGGATACCGACGGTCAGCGGCCAGTTCTCGCTCGTCGGCATGATGATGCGGGGAATCGTGTACGCGCCCCACGCCGTCGCGTACGAGAAGATGGCGACCGCGATGACGCCGGGTTTCGCCATCGGAAGTGCGATTTCGTAGAACGCGCGGAACGGCGACGCGCCCGCCATCTGGGCGGACTCCTCCAACGAGATGGGGACGTTCTGGAAGAACTTCCACATCAGCCAGATGCCGAACGGAAGCGCCGTCGCCGTGACCGCGAGGATGAGACCGAGGTGGCTGTTGATGAGGCCGATGCGACTCCAGAAGATGAACATCGGAATCGCGAGCAGGATCTGCGGGAACATGTACCCAAAGAGGATGATTCTCGCGAACGTCTTCTTGTGCGGGATGTCGATGCGCGTGAGTCCGTAGCCCGCGAGCGTCGACATCGACGTCGTGACGCCGACGACGCCGACCGAGAGAATCATGCTGTTCGTGAAGTACGTCGGGAAGTTCGTCCCCTCGAAGGTGTTGACGAAGTTCTCGACCGAGAAGGCCTGCGGCAACAGCGTCTGCGGAACGTTGTAGATCATGTCGGTCGGCCGCAGCGCCGTGCTGACCATCCAGAAGATGGGGAAGATGACGACGAACAGCAGCAGCACCAACAGGGCGTTCAAAAGCAGGTTCCACCCTCTCGACCGACCCTGGTGCGAGAGGTGCGTCAGCGGGTTCCACGGCTTGTCGACGGTCCGCTGCTTGACGCTCGACCACTTCTGCCCGATGTCGTTTCGGATGCTCATTCTGCACGCACCTCCGCGGACGGTTCGAAGATGCGGAAGTACAACACCGCCGCGACCAACAACACGATGAACAACACGGTCGAGACGGCCGCCGCGATACCGAGCCGACTCGTCCCGAAGGCGACGTTGTACGCGTAGATGGGTGCGGTCGTCGTCGCCCCGCGGGGGCCGCCCTGCGTGAGGACCCAGATGTAGTCGAAGGTGTTGAACATCCACACCGCACGCAGCAGCAGCACGATGAAGAACACGCCCTTCAGGTTCGGTAAGGTGATGTCACGGAAGCGCTGGTACGCCGTCGCGCCGGACATCTTCGCGGCTTCGTAGAAGCTCTCCGGGATGGCCTGCAGTCGAGCGAGCACCATCACCGTGACGAAGATGGAGTCCTTCCAACTACTCGTGAGAATCGCCGCGAGCATCGCCGACTCCTGGCTTCCGAAGAACGACACGTAGCCTTGGATGAGGCCGATCTGGACGGCGAGTTGGTTGACGATTCCCCACTGCGAGTTGAGCATCCAGAGCGCCATGAAGCCGATGACCGCGTTCGGGATGAGATACGGGAGAATCGCGAACGTCCGCGCGATGTTGACGAACTTGAACGACCGGTTGAGTAGCAACGCGAGGGTGGTGCCGAAGACCACCTGAATGACGACCGAGCCGCCCGCGTAGACGACCGACCGGCTGAGCGCATCGTAAAACGAATCGCTCGACAAGAGCGTCTCGAAGTTGGCGACGCCGATCCACTGCCACTCGTTCGAGAAGGCGTTGATGCTGAAGAAACTCGCGCCGATGACGCCGACAATCGGAACGAGATTCACGAACGTGAAGAGCAACATCGGCGGGAGAATCGTCAGCGCGGCCAGTACCTTCTTTTTCGAGAGGAACTCGAACACCTCGTCTCGTAGTTCCCGAGCCCGAGAGCCATGCTTGTTGATTGTACTCATGGAACGTGCCAATTCTTCATGAACCAACGGTAAAAATCTTCCCATCACCGCAGTCGTCGGAGCGGGTGAACGGGATGAAAGCGGGCGGAGCGCGACCCTCGAAGGCGTATCCTCCCCCATAGATTATTGTAGGAGTATGCGAGAACGTACTGACGACCATGGTATTTGGAGAGCCGAGAGTCGGCTTCGGAACGTGGCAGAACACCGACCCGGACGCCTGTGCGGAGAGCGTCCGAACGGCGCTGGAGATGGGCTACCGCCACATCGACACGGCGCAACTGTACGAAAACGAGGCCTACGTCGGCGACGGAATCGAACGAGCGGACGTCGACCGCGAGGAGATAACGCTGGGGACGAAGCTCTGGCCGGGCGACCTCGCGTCCGACCGCGTCCCCGAAGCGGTCTCCGAGAGCCTCGACCGCCTCGGCGTGGACTACGTCGACGTCCTCTACGTGCACTGGCCGGCGAAGGACTACGACCCCGCCGACACGCTCGGCGCGTTTTCCGAACTCCGAGACGAGGGCCTGATTCGGAACGTCGGCGTGAGTAACTTCACCACCGACCTGCTCGACGAGGCGCGGGCCGCCTGCGACGCCCCAATCGCCGTCAATCAGGTCGAACTGCATCCGCTGCTCCCGCAACCGGATCTCATCGAGTACTGTCGCGGTCACGATATCGACGTCGTCGCCTACTCGCCGCTCGCCCGCGGCAAGGTCTTCGAGATTCCGGAGATAACCGATATCGCCCGCGAAAACGGCCTCAGCGAGGCGCAGGTCGCCATCGCGTGGCTGCTCTCGAAAGACGGGGTCCACCCCATCCCGAAGGCGTCGAGCGAAGACCACATCCGAGGAAACCTCGACGCCGCGGACATCGAACTCGCGTCGGAGGAACTCGCTCGCATCGACGATATCGACCGCGAGCTACGAATCGCCGACCGAGACTGGGTCGACTGGTAACGCCGACCCGAGAGCGGGATTTTACGAACCGTCTGGGAGAGTCACCGGCAGTGACGTGACACACGAGGTGACGAGCGCGTCGGGGTCCGAACCGGACACGCGTCGGAAACGGTACGTGAGTGATACAGAAGGGAAGCCGGCAGGGGACGCTGACCGTACGCCGGGTCGTCGCAGGCAGGACGGCACCGGCGTCTGCGTCGCGGTTGGATGGCAGACTGGTCCGTGACGGGGGACGACTGCCCTAATCGTCGGCGGGGACCATTTCTCTGGTTCCTCGTTCGTGCATGTGTGCGACGGCCTGCTCGATCGCCGCGCGTTTCTCGTCGCTGTTCGCCACCTCGTCGAACGGGGGGAAGAGATGGCCCGCGTCGCGCCCGAGGACGTCGATGGCGGCTTTTTCGCCGGCGGGGAAGTTCGACTCGTAGTCCTCCATCGCGGCGCGGATGAGCGGCACGATAGAGAGGTGAAGCTCGCGGGCGCGGTCGTAGTCGCCGCGCTGCGTGGCTTCCCAGATTTGGACGGAGACGCGCGGGCAGACGCTGCTGATACCCACGATACCGCCGTTGACGCCCAGCGTGTACGTCGGGAACTGCGCGATGCTCATCCCGCCGAGCACGAAGCCGTCGTCGCCGATGGCTCGGAGGTAGTGCGTCAAGTTGCCGAGCGTGCTGCTGACCTTGATGCCGGCGACTTCCGGGATGTCCCGGACGAGGTCGCCGACGAGTTCCGCGTCGAGGTCGAGCAACGACATGACGTCGTAAATGACGATCGGAAGCTCGGAGACGTCCGCAATCGCGCGATAGTAGTCGCGAATCGAGTCGTTGTCAGCCATATGCGAGCCGGCGTACCCCGTCGGTGGCATCACCATGAGGAAGTCGGCGCCAGCATCGCGGGCGAGTCCCGCTTTCGTGGTGGCCTCGTGCGTCTGCCGCGCGATGACCCCCGCGACCACGGGAACCGCGCCGTCGACTTCGTCGACCGCGACCTCGTAGAGGTGCTGGAGCTGGTCGTTGCTCATCCGCATTCCTTCGCCGGTGCTTCCGCCGACGACGACGCCGGAAACGCCGGCGTCGAGATGGTAGCGAATCTCGTCTCTGAACGCGTCGTCTTTCAGTTGGCCGTCAGCGTCGAGCGGGGTGATAAGCGGGGGATTTACGCCGTGAAGTTCGTTGGTCATCTGTTGTTGGAATCGTGTTTGAATCGGTGTGTCGTTCGGAATGTAACCTGGTCCGCTGTCGTGGTTACGGGGCCTTCGGCACGTCGAGACGACGGACCCCGGCGTCGGCGTCTGTGATGAGATTCACGCGTCGTTACGGCCCTTTCGCCTGTTTCAGCGACTCGCGGGCGCTCTCGGCGACTTGGTCGACCGCCTCTCCTGGGTCCATGTCCTCGCTGATCACGAGCGAGATGGCGGTCGACCCCGGTCGCGTCGTGAAGATGGAATCGACGTAGGGGTTCGGTGGGCTGGTCTCGTGCGCCGGCGGAATCGCGTCGGTCACCGACTTCCACGCCTCGATGTCAGCGTCGGTGTAGGAGTCCGGAAGCTTCTCGCGCATGTCGATCTCCTCTTTCTGTTTCGGGTACAGCGGCGCGTTCTGAATGTTGATGTAGCGCTCGTAGTACTCCGGCTGGAAGATGAACTGGTCGAGGAACGTCTTCGCCATGTCCGTGTTCGACCCCTGGAACGAGCAGATGGACTTGATGACGCCGAAGAACTCCCCGGGGCCGTCGGGGCCCGGAATCGGCTCGGCGCGGATGTGTTGGTGGAAGTCGCGGTCGCGTTCGATCGACTGAATCTTCGGCCGCGCACCGCCGTACGTCGTGTGCGCCGACGACTCGGTGTGAAGCGCGTTGATTCGCTCCTCGCAGCCGATGTCCGAGCCGGGTCCCGTGTACGGCTGGAGCTGTTTGCGGAATTCGAGCATCTCGATCCAGCGCTCGCGGTTCTCTCCCTGGTCGATAGAGACCACGACCTCGCCGTCGTCGTTCCGGGTCGCCATGTTCGCGCCGTTACTCCGGAGGAAGCACTGAGCGACGAGTTCGCTACAGTAGTGCGTCGACCACGGGAGCAGCGTCGCGTCGGTCACCTCGTCAGAGTTGCTGGCTTCCTCCATCCAGCCGAGCATGTTCTCCCAGGAGTCCGGCGTCGACTCGGCGACGTCCTCTCGGTACCACTGCAGGTACGGAATCGCGAAGAAGGGAATCGTGTAGTGCTCGCCGTCGCGTTCGAGGAACGACCGCTCGTGGGGCATACCCAGTCGGTCCGTGACCGTCTCGACCAAGTCGGTCATCGGCGCGAGCGTCCCCTGGTTCTGGAGTTGCGTCGACTGCGTCACCGACGTCGGGAACAGCTCCGGCGGGTTGCCGGACTGAATGAGCTGAATGATACGCTCTTGGATGCTCTGGCCCTCTGCGCCGCATTCGAGGGTGACGGACGCGCCCGTCTTGTTTTCGAACTCGGCGAACGCGTCCTCCCAGACGCGCTTGAACACGTCCGAACACTCGTCGGTGACGACGCGCATCTCGCGCCCGCTGTAGTCCGGCCAACCGTTTTCCTGTACCGAACCGGTCGTGCTTCCTTCTGTCGACGTCGACCCTGAGCCGCCACCGCCGCCGCCGCCGCCGATACACCCCGCTAGCCCGGCGACCGCTGAGCCGCCGACGGCTCTCAGGACGTTCCTGCGTCGGGTGACACTCCTCTCGCTGTCTCGGCATTCGTTCGATGCCATGGAATCTGCTTCATGATTGTAATGTAAATACATTTCTAACTATTGTTGACATGTGGCACAGAACGGCCGAACATTCATGGGGGCGGGGCGGAACCGGACGGTATGGCCGATTTGAATGCCGTCGTCATCGCAGACGACATCACCGGAGCGAACGACACCGGAAGTCAGTTCGCCAGTCGGGGGTATCGGACGAACGTCGTGTTCGACCCGAGCACACCGGCGGACTGTGACGTTCTCGTCGTCGACACGGAGACGCGGGAAGCGCCGCCGACGGAGGCGTACGACTCGGTTCGAACCGCCGTGACAGCGCACGACGCGCCCGTCCTGTACAAGAAACTCGACTCGACGCTCCGGGGGAACGTCGCTGACGAACTGACGGCGCTCCTCGACGCCGCGACACCGGACCTGCTGTTGCTCGCGCCGGCGTTCCCCGCGAACGGACGGACGACGGAAGGCGGCGTCCAACTGGTCGACGGTAAACCGGTCCTCCGGACGCTCACCGACTCGGAGAACCTCCCCTCGACGTCATCCGTCGTAGCGTTGCTCTCGTCGGTTCCGTATCCCGTCGAAACGGTGCACACGGACATCGTAGACGCGGGACGGCAGGCCGTCCGGTCGCGACTCACCGAGATACACGGACGCCACGACGAGCCGACCGTCGTCGTCGCCGACGCGACATCTCAGACGCACCTTCGGTCGCTCGCCGAGGGGGCCGACCAACTCACCGCCGGCGTGGCCTACGCGGGGAGCGGCGGACTCGCGGGGGCGCTATCGCTCTCACCCTCGGGCGGGGGCGAGGGTGCGGTACTCGGCGTCGCTGGGAGCGTCAGCGAGACGTCGTTCGAGCAACTCGCCGCGGTCCCGGACGACGCGCTCGTGGCGCTGGACCCCGAGGCGATGCTCGAACGCCCCGAAGAAGCCGCGGCCTCTGCGCTCGGGCCGCTTCTCGACGCACAGCGCGTCCACGGCTTCGCTGTCGTCGCGTCGGCCGCGTCTCCCGGGGCCGTCGATGCGGTGAATCGGACCGCGGACGCGCTCGGACTCGACGAAGCCGCCGTCAAAGACCGAATCGCGGCGGCGTTGCGCGCGACCGTCCGAACAGTCCACGAGTCGCGGCCGCTGACCGGCCTGTTCACGACCGGCGGCTCGACGACCATCGCGGTGCTCGACGAACTCGACGTGACGTCGCTCGACCTGACGGGAATCGAACTCGCGGAGGGGGTTCCGCTCACCAGAGTTCGCGGCGGACCGGCGGACGAGACGTTGCTTGTGACCAAGGCGGGGTCGTTCGGTGACCCGACGACAATAGTTAATTGCCTCGACTTCATCGGTACGCGGTGATGACGGCAAGAGAGAGACCCCTCGTCGGCGTGACGATGGGAGACCCCGGTGGTATCGGAAGCGAGATAATCGTCAAAGCAGCACCGCAGGTGACCGACGACGCGGACCTCGTCGTCATCGGTGACGCGGACGTGGTCCGGCACGCGGTAGCGCAGTGCGGGAGCGACCTGACCGTCGAGGCGGTCGACACCGTCGCTGACGTTCGAGCCGACCCGTCGACGCTGTCCGTCCTCGACCTCGACAACGTCGCGTCGCTCGCCCACGGCGAAATCGACGAAGCGTACGGACGAGCCTCGCTGGAGTACATCGAACGCGCCATCGAACTCGCCATCGAAGGCGACATCGACGCCATCGCGACGGCCCCGATTCACAAGCAGGCGACGGCACGGGCCGGAAGCGAATTCGCGGGCCACACCGGAATGCTCGCGGCGTACACCGAGACGGACAACTACTCGATGATGCTCATCGAGGGGGGACTGCGCGTCACGCACGTGAGCACGCACGTCCCGCTCCGCGAGGCCTGCGACCTCGTGACGACGGAGAACGTCCTCGACACCATCACGGTCACCGCTCAGGGGTTGCACGACCTGGGAATCGACGACCCGACGATAGCCGTCGCCGGCTTGAATCCCCACGCCGGAGAGGGCGGACTCCTCGGCACGGAGGACGACGACGCCATCGAACCGGCGGTCGAACAGGCTTGCGAGGCGGGCATCGACGCCGAAGGCCCCATTCCGCCGGACACCGTCTACGTCAAGGCGGCCGCCGGCGACTACGACTGCGTCGTCTCGATGTACCACGACCAGGGACACATCCCCATCAAGATGCTCGGCTTCGACAGTACCGACACCGTCAGCGGCGTCAACATGACGGTCGGACTGCCGATTATCAGGACGAGCGTCGACCACGGCACGGCGTTCGACATCGCGGGGCAGGGCATCGCATCCGAGTCGAGCATGGTCGACGCGATTCGGACCGCCGCCCGCGTCGCCGTCGAGCGAGCGTGACGAACGCGGAGAACCCGTCAAGTGGTTTCGGTGGCGTTTCCAACTGACGTGGAAACATCGTGTCGTCGGTTACGCGTGTTCTATCTTGAGTTCGATGATGTTGGTCCCGTTGAGGATCTTGTGTGAGAGTTCCTCTTCGACGCGGTCGTCCCGGAGCTTGTTCGACGGGACGGTCACGCTGATCGCGCCGACGGGGTTGCCCTCGATGTCCTGAATCGGCGCGCCGACGCAGCTGATGCCGACGTCGCCTTCGTCTCGCTCGATAGCGTACCCGCGTTCCCGCGTGGCGTCGAGTTCCTCGAAGAGCGCCTCGCGCGTGCGGACGGTGTTTTCGGTGACCGCTCGAAGCCCCCACTTGTCGACGATGTCGTTCACCTCGTCGTCCGAGAAACACGAGAGGATGGCCCGCCCGAAGGCCGGTCGATGGAGGTACGAGTGCTTCCCCACGGGCGCGAGGTCGACGGCGGCGTTGTCGCCGCGCGCCATGAATATCACGACGCCGCGACCGTTCTCCTCGATTGCGAGATTGACCAGTTCGCCGGTCTCTTTCGCCAGGTCGTGGACGACCTTTCGCCCGTGTCGGTAGACCGGAAGCCGCTCTCTGATCTTGCCCCCGTAGTGGAGGAACTGAAGCGAGAGTCGGTACTTGCTGCCCTCCTTGACGACGTAATCGTTCTCTCGGAGCGTCTGTAGGTGGACGTAGACGGTGCTCGTCGGAAGTCCGGTTCGCTCCGACAGTTCCGTTACCCCCAGCGAGTCCTCCTCCACCAGCGCCTCGACGAGTTCGAGGGTCCGCTCAACCGCCTCAAGCGTTCGTGGTTCGTTGGTTGCCATACGATAACACACTATTTCCACCCTGATTAAATATTTGGGTTTGGGGCGTGGGTTAGCACGGTCGCGACTGCTGAATCGAACGCTGGTCGAGAACGTGACCCTGGGACGGGTTGTCGGCTGTCTCGCCGGCCACCGTTCGGCGGAGGGCTCTGCGTCTCCGCCTCGAAACGGAACCGTTGCACGCGGGGAACCGCTTTCTGAACGTCCGCCTCTGTGTGCGACAAGTGGACATCTCCGGCGTCCTCTGCGTTGTAATGCCACGATTACGAGCGGTTTGGGTCGATGCTTGCGTTTCCACTCCGGGTGAAAGCACTAGACGTGTCGGGTGCACTGCGCGGGGACTTGGTCCGCGATAACCGCGCGAGCGCACGTTTTGAGCGTCGTTGGAGTGGCTCGGCGGCGAGCGGGCGACCAGCGGAACCGCAACGCCGGTTGGAATGGTCGCCGCTGGTCGGGGTCGGTGTGCATCACTTTCCATGTGGGTTGGAAACCGTTTCGGACCGGCCGGTCACGTGCTTCGCTCGGATGCGCGATGGACAGCATAGATTACAGATATACGCTTGTAACACTCCGGGAGTCAGGTCACGAAACGCAGAACGCGCTCGATCGCATCGGCACGCGTGCGACGTGGTCGTCTACGGTTCCCGCGTCCGTGCCACCGACGCGGCCGGTTGTCGTCCAGTCGGCGGGCTACGCCGTCGCGGTCGGGGTCACTCCCGTTGATAGAACTCCGCGATGTCCCGCCAGCGGTCGAAGTACGTCTCTTTCTGGGTATCGAAGTCCGCGCCGACCGACGGGTCCGGTTCGATAACGTCGCGCTCCCGGAGGAGGTTTTCCGCCGCCGTCTCGACGTCGCTGTAAATCGACGTGATGAGCGCGGGAGCCATGACCGCGCCGGCAGTCGTCCGCGGCTCCATCTCGACGACCGGGCGGTCCCATATCGACGCCCGGAGCGTGTTCCACCAGTCGTAGTTGCCGTCGAGCGTCGGCGTCCCGTCGTTGATGACGAGCACGCGGTCGATGTCGGTTTCGAAGTGCTCTTCGACCAGCGAGATGTAGGTCCACTCGGTCAGGATGATGCCGGTGATGAGCCCGCGCGCCAGCCGACCGTGGACCTCCTCGGTCGACAGGGAGTTGTCGTAGTTGAGTCCGAGGAGCGACCCCGCGACGTCGGCGTCGAAAAACGGGCTTCGGTTGCCCTTGAGGAACATCTCGTAGCCGTGACCGCTCGGGACTTGCCGGGCGAGTTCGAGCCCGCGCTCCGGCGTACAGTTGAGGATGCGGTCGAAGAACCACCGAAGGAGGTTGCCAGTGTCGAACGACGCGCCGGGCAGGTAGCCGTCGATAGGGTGACGGTGGTAGTACAGCGCCGGGTGGGGCGAGACGGACTCCGAGACGTACTTGACGACGCTCGACGCGCCGAAGGTGATGCTGAAGTCCCCCGGTTTGACGCCGCCGTTCGCCAGCACCGAGGCGTTGCCGTCGGTGAGTCCTTGAAAGAGTTTGATGCCGTCGAAGCCGGTCCGCTCGGCCAACTGGCCGTCGGCGACGCCGATGAACGACCCCGGCGGTCGAATCGCCGGAAAGAGCGACCGAGGCAGGTCGAGCGTCTCGAACAGCGACTCGAACCACGTGGGGAGGGGCGTCGTCACGTCGGCGCCGAACTTCAACGCGTTCGTCCAGTCGGTCTCGATATCGCGCCACGGCGTCGACGCGTCGAACCGGAGCCGGTACAACAGCCACGTCGTCGGGCTGAGAATCCACTCGACCGTCTGGAACTTGTCGGGATACTCCGCCCGCAGCTTCAGAATCTTCGGAAGCGGACTGGTCGGAGAAAACGCGATGTTCTGGTTAATCGAGAGGTCGGAGAGGTCGAGGTCCTGGAGCTTCGACGCCTGTTCGGGCGCGGAATCGAAGTACATCTGCGGGGGAAACACCGGCTCGCCGTACTTATCGACGAGCACGGCGGTCCCCGACGTACTCGCGACCGAGCCGATGCCGGTCTGCGGGAGCGCCGGCGCCGCTTCGTGGAGCGCTCGCTCCCACGCGAGCGTCGTCTGCTCGGCCACGGGTGCCTCGCCGCCGGCGAGTCGTTCGCCGTCGGTGCTGTACACATCGACATGCACGCTCGCGGTACCGAGATGAACGCCGACCAGTTGCGGGCTCTCCATACCACGCCGTCACACAGGATGCAATTAAATCCTTCCGAGGATGGCACCCCAACGAGCGCGCGAGGGCGCAGTCCGGCCGGTCGGCCGCAACGACGTTCGATTGGTAACGATTATCACACGGTGGGCCTGGAATCGCGTTCGATTGACAGACGAAGCGAAGACGCCGCTATTTCACGATAATTGACGACGTTCGGTGCAGTCAGCGGACAAACGCCAATCTCCGGCGGCCACCACAGTATTCTATATTTGGGAACGTTCGTTCACTTCAGATGAACTGTGTGGACGAAGCCCCGCAGACGGGCAGCGGTCGCCGAGATGTAGATTACAGATGTAGGTCCGTAATCCTCAGTGGTTCGCGTGAAGTTCGATGACGTTCGCGGCGCTCTGAACGATATCGGGAACCTCGTCGGTGAAGTGTTCGCTGTTCGTGCGGCTGACGGGTTGTGAGACGCTGATTGCACCCAGCACGGTCCCGTCTTTCGCGATGATGGGCGCACCGACGCACCGGAGTCCTCGGATGAGTTCCTCGTTGTCGACGGCGTAGCCGCGGTCACGGACCGTCGCCAACTGCGCGTCGAGTTCCGCTCTGTCGGTGATGGTCTGGTCGGTCTCCGCGGGAAGGCCGTGTTCCTCGACGATTTCGTCGACGCGCTCGGACGGGAGGTGCGCCAGTATCGCCTTTCCGAGGCCGATGGCGTGTAGCGGCCGTCTGAGACCGGGGTAGATGTCCAAATCGACCGCCTGCTCGCCCTGTTCGGAGGCGAGGTAGACGCCCTGTCCGTACTCCTCGACCATCAGGTTCGCCAGCTCGCCGGTCTGGGACGCCAATCGGTGGACCTCGCGCTTCGCCACCTGATACAGCGGGTGGCGGTGCTGTACGTACCCCCCGAACCCGAGCAGGCGGAGGCTGAGTTCGTAATCGGTCCCGTTGCGGACGACGAACTTCTCGGCTTCGAGCGTGCTGAGGTGGTTGTGGACCGTGCTCTTGTTCATCTCAAGTTCTCGGGCGATGAACGTCACGCTGCTCGACCCGTGTTCTCGAAGCGCGTCGAGAATCTGAATCGTCTTCCGACTCGTTTCGACCCGGTGGGGCGCGTTCTCTGTCATGACTGTGTGTCGTCGAGACGGTCCTAAATAGTTTGTTCTATTCAGTAGAACGATTGTTCAGCTCGGAGCGACGGCGGGACGGACCGGCGACACCGTTCGAACGGCGGGCGTAAAACTGTCAGCGCTGGAAATCGGGGGAAATAGGGTCGCTGTGGCGTATTCGGGGACAGGGCGGCAAAAACTATTTACGCTCACTCTCTGAGCTACGGAGTATGGAGATACAGACAGAGAGCTTCTCCATCGAGAGCCACAGCAGGTTCGAGATTCTGAGCGTCACTCCCGAGGTGGAAGCGACCATCGAGGACCTCGGCGTGACCGATGGACTCGTGTACGTGTCGACGCCGCACACGTCTGCGGCGCTCTCGACCAACGAGTACGAAGAGAAGCTCCTCGACGACATGATTGACAAGTTCAAGGAGATAGCCCCCCCGGACGAGGGCTACTACCACGACCTCGACCACATCACCGCGGGCGAGCAGCCGAACGCCCACGCGCACCTCATCTCCGCGATGATCAAGCGGCCGGTTCTTCTCGTCCTCCGCGACGGGGAGCTCGACCTCGGGACCTGGGAGGAGGTCATGTTCTTCGAACTGTGCGGCCCGCGCGAGCGAACGATTACCACGACGATTCTCCAATAGCCATGACGGACCAACCACTCGGACGATCGGTGACTGTCGCTATCGACCACGGACTCCATTGGGGCTCCCTCGAAGGGTTCGAGGACCCCGCGGCGCTCCTCGATACGGTGTTGGACGCCGGCCCCGACGGCATCTTGGCGAGCGTGCCGTTCCTGAAGCGCTTCGAGGACCGAATCGACGCCGCCGACGTCCACACCATCGGCACGCTCGACCTCCTGTACGACTCGACGATGCCGGGCGACATCGAGAACGCAGAAATCCACTCCCAGGTGTTCAGCGTCGAGGACTGCGCCGACGTGGCCGACGCCGCGAAGGTCGCGCTCGTCTTCGGACGGGAGAGCCCCGACGTGCTGAAGGAGAACGCCGAGTTCGTCGCCGCCGCGGCCGAAGACTGCGACGACGCGGGGATTCCGCTCATCGTCGAGCCGACCCTCTGGGGCCAGCGCGCCGACGACGAGTTCGACACCGACTACCTCGTCAACGCCAACCGCCTGGGCTTCGAACTCGGCGCGGACATCCTGAAGACGCCGTACCCGCCGACGGGCTTCGAGCGCATCGTGCACAACGCGCCGGTGCCGACGTACATCGCCGGGGGTCCCGCCGTCGAGACGGACCGAGAGGTACTGGAGATGGTTCACGGTGCCGTCGAAGCCGGCTCGCAGGGCGTGATGTTCGGCCGCAACGTCTGGCAGCGGGACGACCCCGCGGCCATCATCGACGCGCTCTCGGCCATCGTCCACGAGGGCGCGACCATCGAGGAGGCGGAGACGCTGTTATGACTCCCCGAGGGAGCCCCCGAACCCACCCATGAATCTCCCGTACCCCCACTTTCAGGTCAACTTCAAGGTGTATCCGGACACGAGCGGCGAGGACGCGCTCGCGTTCGCGCGGATGCTCGAAACGATAGAGGCGGAGACCGACGCGCGCTTCGTGTTGACGCCGCAACTGCCGGACATCCGGCTGATAACCGAACACACCGACCTCGCCGTCACCGCGCCCGCGATGGACGCCGTCGAGCCCGGTCGCGGGATGGGGAAAATCCTCCCGGAGACCATCGCGGACGCGGGGGCCGACGGTGTCGTCATCAATCACGCGGAGAACCGCGACACGCTGTCCGACCTCGTGTGGAAAATCGAGCGCTGCCACGACCTCGGCCTCGACTCGGTCGTCTGCGTCGACAGCATCGAGATGGGTCGCGCAGTCGCTGAGTTCGACCCCGACTCGATGATATACGAGATGCCCGAGGATATCTCGTCGGACCGCGCGATCACGCAGACCCACCCCGACCGCGTTCGCGACTTCATGTCGATGGTCGAGGCGGAGAACCCGCGCACTCGTGTCCTCGTCGGCGGCGGTATCTCGACTGCCGAGGACGTCCGCCTCGCGTTCGAACAGGGCGGTCACGCGACCGGTGCCGCGTCGGCCGTGTCGCTCGCGTCGGACCCGGAGTCGCTCCTCCGCGACATCGCCGCGAGTTTCCCCTGAGACGGTCGCCGACAGCGGGCCGCGCCGTCTCGCGCCGCGCCGTCCCGCCCCATTCGGTGACTGCGACGCGTCGGACCGGCGCAATCTTTTTAGTGGTCATCGATGATGTGCAATACACGTCAATGACAACCAAAAACATCCTCGTAGTGTGTGGCACATCGGTCGCGACGTCGACGGTCGTCAAGGAAGCGCTGAAAGAGAAGCTCCCAGCGCGGGGCCTCGACATCGGCACCATCGCCAAGGCGAAGGCGACGGAAGCTCCCGGCAAGGTCTCGTCGGGGAACTTCGACCTCATCGTCACCACGACGCAACTCAACCAAGACAAGTTCGACATCCCGGTCATCCACACGACGGCGTTCATGACCGGTATCGGTCAAGACGAAGTCCTCGACGACATCGCCGCGGCGCTCGAAGACTGATTGACACGTCGGCGACGCGGATTTTTCACGAACGATAGCAATGTTTATGTGGGCTCACTCTCATCCTGAGACAGGGTTGTGAGTTAATAGCATGGCAGTACCAGAAGTACTCTTACAGAGTGGTGTGAGTTCCCTGTTGAATTCGATCAACAGCGTAATCCAATCGTTGGGCGTGAGCGTCCTCCTTCCGATAATCATCTTCCTCATCGCGCTCGCGTTCCGGGTGGACGTGTTGAAGGCGGCGCGCTCGTCCATCCTCATCGGCATCGGCTTCATCGGCATCAATCTCGTCATCGGGCTGTTCAGCGAGAACATCAGTCCGCTGGCCCAACAGATGGTCGAGGTGACCGGTATCACGCTGCCGGCGGTCGACGTCGGCTGGCCCGCCGCCGCCGCCATCGCATTCGGTATCGCGGAACTCGGCGTCTGGATGATTCCGCTGTTCGTGGCGATGAACCTCGTCCTCTTCGCGATCGGCTTCACCTACACGCTCAACGTGGACATCTGGAACTACTGGCACTTCGCCTTCATCGGCGGGCTGGTCTACATGAGCACGAACAACTGGCTGTACTCGGTTGCAGTCGGGCTGACGCTGGGGCTGTTCGTCCTCGTGGCCGCGGACTGGACGCAACCGGCCGTCGAAGAGACGTTCGACACGCCCGGCATCTCCATCCCGCACGGGACCTCGGCGCCGTACGCCGTCGCCGCGATTCCGATTCACTGGGCGGTCGACAAGACACCTCTCGGAAACATCGAAGCGGACCCCGACGCGATTCAAGACCGGTTCGGCATCCTCGGCGAACCCATCTTCGTGGGCCTCGCTATCGGGCTCGTCATCGGTATCGCCGCCTACAGTAACGCGCTGTTCGTCGCCGAGAGCTGGTACGCCATCCTCACCGCCGGCATCTCGTTCGCCGCTGTGATGCACATCCTCCCGATGATGGTCGGTATCCTCATGGAGGGGCTGACGCCGCTTTCGGAGTCGATTCGGGACTACATGACCTCGCGGTTCGAAGACCGCGACATGGCGATCGGCCTCGACTCGGCCATCCTCATCGGCCACGAGTCGGTCATCGCGTCCAGCCTGCTCATCGTCCCCATCGCCATCGTGATGTCGATCATCCTCCCCGGCAACGACGTGCTGTGGGGCATCGACCTGGCGACGTTCCCGTTCTTCTTCGCGCTGATGGTTCCCATCATGAACGGCAACATCGTGAAGATGGTCGTCACGGGGACCATCCTGCTGATTCCGCTGCACTACATCTCCTCCGCGGTGGCTCCGCTCCTGACGCAGGCGGCTGGGAGCGCGGGCTTCGACCTCGGTGGCCGCGGGCTCATCACGTCGCCCGTCGCTGACGCGGGGTCGCCCGCGACGGGCATCCTGGCGCTCATCCCGGCGCCGGTCGCCCTCGCGGTCGGACTCGTCATCGTCCTCGGTATCTGGGTCGCCCTCCGGACGTGGCCCCAGCGGATGTACATGGTCGCCGGCGCGTCAGAAGAGAAGGCGCGGGAGACCGTCGAACGCCGACACACCGGCAAGGGCGGCGGCCTCCTTCCCAACAAAATCGGCTCGACCGTCGACACGGCGGGCGCGGAGAATCGCTCCGACGACTGACCGGACAGTTCCCCGTTGGCGTCCGCGGCCCGACCGCGACGAGCCACCGTGCTTCGCCGAACCGTCGGCGAACCGGTACCAACACTTTTCTCGGAGACCCGCGTACGACTCATCGATGCGAACCGAAAGCCTCGAACTGACTGGCGAGACGGACGAAGCGGTCCTCACGGAACTCGGCGCGTACGCCTACGACCGAGGCTGGGCCGACGAGAGCTACGCGGACGCCCTCTTGGCACGCGAAGCCGACTACCCGACGGGGCTCGACATCCCGACGATGGGCTTCGGCATCGCCATCCCCCACGCCGACCCCGACCACGTCTCCGAACAGGCCGTGCTCCTCGGACTGCCGCCCGCGGGCGAGTCGGTCGCCTTCCGAAGCATGGACAACCCCGACGAGCGCGTCGACGCCGAAGTCGTCGTGTTGCTCCTGGTGACAGACACCGAGGGCTACTCGTCGTTCCTCTCGAACCTCGCCAAACTCTTTCAGGCCGAGGAGTTCGCCGAGCTGACGAAGCGCCGCGACGCCGACGGCCTGCTCGACCTCGTCGTCGAGCGCTGTGTCGATTTCGACGGCTGAGAAAAACACGCTGCGGGCGGCCGGTTCTCCCCGGACGAGCGCCCGGTCGTCGGTCGCTCAGTCGATGAGTGCTCGCGCGTCCTCGCGGGTCTCGACGCTGAGGGCCGCCTCGGAGAGCGCCGCCGCCGACTCGTCGTCGACGTCCCGGACGCCCGCCTTCACGTCGGGAATCGTCACGGCGCTCATGCTCAGTTCGTCGAGACCGAGTCCGACGAGCAGTTCGGTGAGGTCCGGGTCGCCGGCCATCTCGCCGCACATGCCGACCCAGGCGTCACCCTCGTGGGCTGCCTCGACCGTCCGCGCGATGGCGCGGAGGACCGGCGGGTGAAGCGGGTCGTGTAACGAGGCGACGCGGTCGTCGTCGCGGGCCGCGGCCATCACGTACTGCGTGAGGTCGTTCGTCCCGATACTGAGGAAGTCGAGGCGGTCGGCGAACTCGCGGGCGAGGAAGACCGACGCCGGCGTCTCGACCATCGCGCCGAGTTCGGGGACCGCGTAGTCGACGCCCGCGTCGTCGAGGTCCGCGGCGATTGCGCTCACTTCGTCGAGGAGCGCGTCGAGCTCAGTCACCGTTGATACCAGCGGGAACATCACGGCGAGCTGCGCCGGCC